>JAZONU010000265.1:0-2399 GCA_045654605.1 Candidatus Caccoplasma sp.
ATTTATAAAAAAATATAGATATATTAATCTTTTATAGCAAACTCCATTGCCATTTTTCTTTGCCGTGCAAAATAGATTGATTTTACTATCTTCATATGATTTTTGATATGGATAAAACGTTTATTAATATTTTTAAAAAATAGTTAGTTAAAACAAGAGAGTAATAATGAAAAAAAATAATTATTTTCGCACAAGAAAACAAATCGACTAATACGAGTGTTTTTAATATACCACTAAAATTCAAATTAACATGAAAAGATTAACAACTTTATTAATGATGGTTGTGCTTCTTTCTGCTGTAACAACATCGTGTCAGAAAGATCCCGACTTTGATGAACTCTCTTCGGAGTTTGTAACATATACCGACTATGATAAAACAGTTGATTTTTCGCAGTTCTCAACTTTTTATATTGATGATGCCATTAAAGTTTTATCAGACAAAAAAGAGGATTGGACTGATGAAAATGCACAAGCAATAATAAGAACCTTTGCCGAAAATTTAAAAGATAGAGGTTACATTCAGTTGGATGAAAGCGAAAAAGAGAATGCCGATATAGGAATTCAATTAAGTTATGTAGAAAATACCTATTATTTTACCGATTACTATTCTCCATACTATTGGTATGATTGGTGGTGGGGTTATCCCTATTGGCCGGGATGGGGCCCAATGTATCCATACCCATCGTATGCTGTAACATATAGTTATGATGTGGGTTCTCTATTAGGCGAAATAATTTGGATTAACCGAACAAACGAGAAGTTACAACAAATATGGAGTATGTGTATTGGAGGAACAATGAGTGGCTCAACAAGAGCTGATGTGAATAATGCAAAGAGGGGAGTAAATCAGGCATTTGAACAATCTCCTTACATTAAAAAGTAGTAACCATCATAAAAAAGATAATTATGAAGACTATAAAAAAAGTAATTATATCGTCTATGTTATTTATAGCAATAGCATTTGTTCCACATACAGCTAAATCGCAAATAACTGACAAAGGTTATCTCGATGTGGATTGGCAATTTAATATCCCAATAAACACAGGTTTTGCCGATAAGGCTGCTGGTTGGGGAATGTCATTTGATGGAGGATACTATGTGACAGATAATATAGGCGTTGGTGCATTTATGACATATAGTACAAATAATCAATATATTGATCGTCAAACATTAATGCTTAGTGAAACATCGGCACTAACAACCGATCAGCAACACTCTATATTTCAGTTGCCTTTTGGAGTATCAGTTCGATATCGATTTGTGCCTGATGCTATAGTTAAGCCATATCTCGCACTTAAATTGGGACCTGAATATTCAAAAGTAACATCATATTATAACTCGTTTACGTCGAGAGATAAAGAGTGGGGATTTTATCTTTGCCCCGAGATTGGAACAACAATATACTTTACTTCAAGTCAAACTGTAGGATTGCACGTGGCTTTGTATTACAGCTATGCTACAAATAACTCGAAAGTTTTGATATATGATGTGAAAGGTTTAAATAATGCTGGATTTAGATTAGGTATGTCATTCTAATCAACACTATAAGGGTAAAAATATGTGCCGTTTCTCTTGCCAAATAGGGGAATGGCATATATTTTATAAAAGTTTTTTTAAACATTTCTTGCATAAGAAAAAAATAATACCTACCTTTGCAACCGCAAAAACGATGGCGGGATAGCTCAGTTGGTTAGAGCGTCGGATTCATAACCCGGAGGTCACGAGTTCAATTCTCGTTCCCGCTACAAAAAAGGTTGCCGTTTTACGACAACCTTTTTTTGTATATTTGGTTTTAATAAAAAATATTATATTTGTAGAAATATAAATTGAAATAGAGTATCTTATGAAAAGATTATTAATAATATTTTGCCTTATATCTACAATCTCAATAACAACAATATCTGCAAAAAATTTCAGATACGGATTAAAGGGTGGAGTAACATTATCTTCATTAACATTCAAAGGCTCTTTTAAAGATAATTTTAATTCTGAAAATAGAGCAGGATTTTTTGTTGGTCCAATGATTAACGCATCTCTTCCATTAGGCTTTAATATTGATGCAGCATTAATGTATGCACACGATTTGGTGAGGTATGATAATAAAAAAGGAGGAGTTTGTGAAAATCGTCATATGATTGAGCTCCCAATAAATCTAAAGTGGCAGATATCTGCAGGAAAGGTGATTGGTATATATATTGCAGGAGGCCCAGATCTTGCATTTAATTTAAGCCGAGGGGGCGAGATAGAGGAGTACATAAAAACCTCTTTGGAGACAGATGGAATAAACTCATCGTTACTTAAAAACGAAACCAAGTCATTATCGGTAGGAATGGGATTAGGGGCAGGAATAGTCTTCTTTGACCACTTAAATATAGGATTTAACTATATATTCCCTCTTG
>JAZONU010000266.1:0-7995 GCA_045654605.1 Candidatus Caccoplasma sp.
CGTTGTGCCTTATAGTCGTTTAATAACAGATAGGTGTATTTACCCAACTTTGTTATAGATATTAGATTTATAAGAACAATGAATATCATAAACAAATCTGCCATTGCCCATACTACATCAAGAGGAATTATGGCACCAGCCATAACTATTAAAATCATCAGTACCCTGAATATCTTTACCCACAAATCACTATCCTTTATAAATCGTATATTGGCCTCGCCATAGTATGAGTTGCTAATACATGTACTAAATCCAAAGAAAAAGATTATTATTGCAATAAAATGGTATGCCCAGGGCCCAGCTTTTGATGCCAACGCATATTGTGTTAGAGCTATTCCTTCTAAATCAGATGGTGCATCTACTCCTCCTATGAATATAAGAAATGCTGTACAGCTACATATTAAAAGGGTATCGACAAAGACTCCCATTGCCTGAACAAATCCTTGATTTACGGGATGCGATACGTCTGCTGTTGCTGCAGCATTGGGGGCAGAACCCATTCCTGCTTCGTTACTGAACAGACCTCGTTTTACACCCATCATTATTGCCATTCCTACCCCTCCTGCAACTACCTGCTTCACGCCAAAGGCACTATCTATTATTAATTTTAATATTGCAGGTATCTGCTCAATATTTGCCAACACTATACATAATACTACCATAATGTAGGCAAAAGCCATTAATGGTACCAACATTGAGCTCACTTTTGCCACTCGACCTATACCTCCGAAAATTGTCAGCGACATTAATACTCCAATTAGTATTGCACTCCAAATAGGAGATATTCCAAATGCCTCTTCTCCAGATATAGCTATGGTATTCGACTGTACAGAACAGATTATAAAACTAAATGTTATTACAGATAATACTGCAACAACTATAGCCCAAGTTTTACTCTTTAATCCTTTATAGATGTAATATGCCGGACCTCCTATAAAGAAATTGCCATCGCGGGATTTATAGAGCTGTGCAAGTGTTGATTCTACAAATGATGTTGCAGAATTGAGTATAGCCATTACCCACATCCAGAATATAGCTCCGGGACCACCCATTGTGATTGCCAATGCCACTCCTGCCAGGTTGCCTACTCCTACTCTACTTGCTAATGATATAAGAAAAGCTTCAACTGATGAAATAGAACGTACTCCCGACTGTTTTTGTGTTGTCCCCTTTAATGTGCGTAGCATCTCAGGGAACATTGTTATTTGTACGGCTTTGGTTTTGATGGTAAACCAAATGGCTATTACCACCATAACCTCAACCATCATATTGTTCCACAAAAAATCTACTATCGCAAGAAATAGTTCCATTTTGTTTATTATTATCCTTTAAGAGCCTTTATTCTCTCTTCAATAGATTTTATTTTACTTTCGGCATCACTCTGTTTCTTACGTTCCAGCTCAACAACTTTTTGTGGTGCATTTGCTACAAATCGTTCGTTTGAGAGTTTACCCATGACTGTGCGTAAGAAGCCTTGTTGGTATTTTAAATCCTCTTCAAGTTTCTTAAGCTCAGCTTCTACATCAATATTACCCTCCATTGGAACTGCATATTCTGTTGTTCCAACCATAAAGGTTATTGATGTTGCTGACTTCTCTTGAACAAAATCTATTGATAAAAGGTTTGCCAACTTTGCAATTATTGGGTTTGCATAAGTATTATGCTCTCCTAATATTTGTAAAGATAGTTGGTTTTTGTTAGGAATATTTTTTTGCAAACGTATGGTTCGTACTCCTGCTATTATATTTTTTGCAGACTCTACATTTGCTATTATTTCTTTATTATACTCCTCTACAACAGGAAGTTGTGCCACCATTATTGATTCTCCATCTTTACGGTCTGCTATGTGTTGCCATAACTCTTCTGTAATGAATGGCATAAATGGATGCAACAGACGTAATAGAGTATCGAAATAGCCTAATGTTTTTGCATAAGTTACGCCATCAATTGGTTGTCCGTAGGCTGGTTTTATCATCTCTAAATACCATGCAGAGAATTCATCCCAGAATAGTTTATATACTGCCATTAATGCCTCTGATAGGCGGTATTTTGAGAATAGATCAGCAACTTCAGCATTTACCATTTTCAATACTGAATCGAACCACTCAACTGCTATCTTTGCACTCTCCGGTTGTGGTATGTTATTATCAACTTCCCATCCTTTTACAAGTCGGAACGCATTCCATATTTTATTGTTGAAGTTACGTCCTTGTTCACACAATGCGTCATCAAATAAAATATCGTTTCCTGCTGGTGCAGATAACATCATTCCCATACGAACTCCGTCTGCTCCATATTTCTCGATAAGGTCTAATGGGTCGGGTGAGTTTCCGAGAGATTTAGACATTTTGCGTCCAATCTTATCACGAACATTTCCTGTAAAATATACATTCTTGAATGGCATATCTCCCTTATACTCATATCCCGCCATAATCATACGAGCTACCCAGAAGAAAATGATATCAGGTCCGGTTACTAAATCGCTTGTTGGATAGTAATAGTTTATCTCTTCATTGTTAGGATTGTTTATTCCGTCAAATAGAGAGATTGGCCATAACCAAGACGAGAACCATGTATCAAGGGCATCATCATCATGACGTAATTCTGATGCTGTTATGTTCTCGTACCCTGGTATCGCTTTTGCCAACTCAAGTGCTTTATCGATATTTTCAGCTACTACATATCTCTCCTCCTCACCATCTAATGTTGGTAAGAAATATGCTGGTATGCGATGTCCCCACCATAATTGTCGGCTGATACACCAATCTTGAATATTCTCTAACCAATTTTGATATGTTGTTTTATATTTTGAAGGATAAAACTTCAATTCATCGTTCATTACAGGTGGCAATGCAATGTCTGCAAAGTGTTGCATTTTCAAGAACCATTGCATACATAAACGAGGCTCTACTGCTGTGTCTGCATTACGTTCTGAATATCCTACTTTGTTATCGTAATCCTCAACCTTTTCAAGAAGTCCAGCTTTCTCTAAATCAATAGCTATTTGCTTACGAACATCCATACGGTCCATTCCAACATACATTCCTGCCGCTTCACTTAATGTCGCATCGGCATTGAAAATGTCTATTGTCTCAAGATTGTGAGTTTTACCCAACATGTAGTCATTTGTATCGTGTGCAGGTGTTACCTTCAAACATCCTGTTCCAAACTCTATCTCTACATAGCGGTCCTCTATTACAGGTATTACTCTGTTTACTAATGGTACTATAACTTTTTTACCTTTTAACCATGAGTTCTTTGGATCCTTTGGATTGATACACATTGCAGTATCTCCCATAATGGTTTCGGGACGTGTAGTTGCTACTACTGCATATCGACGTCCTTGCTCATCGCGATGTAGAATTTGATGTTTTACTGTTGCATCAAATGCATCGGTGGGTTTTAATGTTACTGCTCCACTCTCCTCTCCTTCTGTTGAACCTGCTGGTTCTTCAACATAGTATCTTAGATAGTATAGCTTGCTCTTCTCGTCTTTATATATTACCTCCTCATTGCTAAGTGCCGTTTGTGCTTTGGGGTCCCAATTAACCATTCTCAAACCACGATATATAAGACCTTTGTTGTATAAATCAACAAATACCTTTATTACGCTTTCACTACGTTTTTCATCCATTGTAAAGGCTGTTCTATCCCAATCACAACTTGCTCCTAATTTGCGAAGCTGTTTAAGGATTATACCGCCATGCTCATCGGTCCACTCCCATGCATGTTTTAAGAATTCTTCGCGAGTCAAATCGCTTTTTTTAATTCCTTGTTCGGCTAATCTCTTTACTACTTTTGCCTCTGTTGCAATTGATGCGTGGTCAGTTCCGGGAACCCAACATGCGTTTTTTCCCTCCATTCTTGCTCTGCGTACCAATATGTCTTGAATGGTATTGTTGAGCATGTGTCCCATGTGCAACACTCCTGTTACATTTGGTGGGGGTATTACTACTGTATATGGCTCTCTACCATCGGGTATTGATTTGAATAGTTGATTATTTAACCAATACTCATACCACTTCTTCTCTACCTCTGAAGGATCGTATTTTGATGCTAATTCCATAGTCTTATATAAAGCAATAAGGAGTTGAGTAAAAATCTTTTATTCAACTCCAAATATTAAATGTTTTTACGCTATTCGTTTTTAGTCTTTCTTAATAGTCATCTCTTCGTCAGAATTGCGGAAATATACCTCACCTGACTTATACTCTTCTGTTGCTATTAATGTTGGTTTTGGCATACGCTCGTAGTATTTTGAAATCTCTATTTGCTCGCGATTTTCAAATACCTCCTCTAAAGAGTTGTCTGATGATGAAGATGCGTAGTCTTGTAATTTTTTCTCTAAATCTGTTTTCATTTCAGCAGCAATTTGATTTGCTCTTTTTGAGATTATTGCTACTGTTTCATAAATGTTCTCTGTGTCTTTGCACAACTCCATAACATCTCTTGTTACTGTTGTTGTGGGAGCATTTGTCTTCTTGTAATCCATATCTTATTTATGTTAATCGTTTACGTATTTTTGTGCTACTTTTAATATTTTGTCTGCCTCTTTTTTGTATTTACCTTCAGGAAATTCGTTTACATAGTTGTAATATTCATCTATAACTCCTCTGAAACGTTCTTTCTTCTTCTCTATTACACTTTGTACTGCCTCTTGATAACGAGAACGCAATATCATCATTTCGAACTCTTCCTTATATTTTGTGTAAGGATAATCCATTATGGCATTGTTGGCTGTTATTATTGCTGCCTGATAATTATTACCCCTATAATCTCCTAAATTGTAATAGAGTTTTACGGTTAACAGCTCTTTTTCAACCAACTTCTCTTGAAGTTCAACTATTAGGGCTCTTATCTCTTCAACTTTATCACTTTTGGGATAATAGTCGATAAAGTTTTTTAGCTCCTCTATTGCCTTGTAGGTATCTGTTTGATCTAACTTTGGCTCGGGTGATGCTTTTGAATAACCTATTCCTGTATAATATCTTGCCAACTCGGCATACTCTCCTCGAGGATAGTTTTTATAATATGCTGTAAAATATGCTCCCGATGCTTCATAATCCTTTTGCATATAAGCACTTCGGGCAAGAAGATATAATGACTCTTCTGCCTTGTCTGTTCCCTTATAAAGAGTTATGACATCCTTTAATAAATTGTATGTACGAGCATATTTACCCTGCTCAAAATAGGTTTTGGCATACTCATAGCGTAACTCGTAATCGGTACTTTTTAATAACTTATTGTACTCGCTACACGATGTTAGAACTATACAAATTGCTAACGCAGATAATATTTTTGCTATCTTAGACATAATTCGTTGCAAATTTACAAAAAAATAGCCTAAATACAAATGAGAAATGAGTTTTTGTTCATTTTTATCTCTTATTTGGTTTCTTATCTATAAACAATGTTATTTTAGTATGGTTTTACTTTTTGGTCTATTCTAATATTTGTATCTTTGCGACAAAGCAAAATTATGGAATTTATTTTAAAATCAGACTTCAAACCTACAGGCGATCAACCTGAAGCTATTAAAGAGCTGGTCAATGGTATTGAACAGGGATTACCTGCTCAAACTTTGCTTGGAGTTACAGGTTCGGGTAAGACTTTTACAATGGCAAATGTCATTAAAGAGGTTAATAAACCCACTCTGATTTTAAGCCACAACAAGACTCTTGCTGCTCAATTGTATAACGAATTTAAAGGATTCTTCCCCGATAATGCTGTTGAATACTTTGTTTCGTATTACGACTATTATCAACCCGAGGCTTATATCCCAAGTACAGACTTATACATTGAAAAGGATCTTGCTATTAATGAAGAGATTGATAGATTAAGATTATCAACTACATCAGCTTTGCTTTCAGGACGAAGAGATGTTGTTGTGGTCTCTTCGGTCTCTTGCCTTTATGGTATTGGTAACCCTCAGGACTTTAACAGCAATCTGCTTCACATAGAATGTGGAGAAAAGATGGGACGTAACAACTTTTTAAGGTTATTGGTTGATGCTCTTTACTCACGCAATGAAACTGAAGTGGTTAGAGGTACATTTAGGGTAAAAGGAGATACTGTTGATATTTATCTTGCATACGACAATATTATTCTACGTGTTATGTTCTGGGGCGATGAAATTGATTCAATAGAGACAATTGACCCCACAAATGGATGCGTAACAGGTAATTTTTCATCTTTTAATATATATCCTGCAAATCTTTTTGTTACTTCAAAAGAACGTATAGATAAGGCTCTTGCTCAAATTGATATTGATTTGAGTAAACAGGTTGTTTTCTTTAACAGCGTTGGTAAAGAGGCTGAAGCTAAAAGAATCTATGAACGTGTATCATACGATATGGAGATGATTAAGGAGATTGGATATTGTTCGGGGATTGAAAACTATTCGAGATATTTTGATGGCAGAGAAGAGGGCTCTCGCCCATTCTGTTTGCTTGATTATTTCCCAAAAGATTTTTTGCTTATTATTGATGAGAGTCATGTTACTGTGCCTCAAATAAGGGGTATGTATGGTGGCGATCACTCACGTAAATTAAATCTGGTTGAATATGGGTTCAGACTTCCTGCTGCCATAGATAACAGACCTCTAAAGTTCAATGAGTTTGAGGCTCTTACTCCTCAAACAATATATGTTAGTGCCACACCTGCTGATTATGAGTTAAACAAATCGGAAGGTGTTGTAGTTGAACAAATTATACGCCCAACAGGATTATTAGACCCTATTATTGAAGTTAGGCCAAGTCTTAACCAAATTGATGACTTGTTAGAGGAGATACAACTACGCATTGAACGTGATGAGAGAGTTATGGTTACAACATTAACAAAAAAAATGGCTGAAGAGCTAAACTCTTATCTTTTGCGTTTGGGTATTAGAAGCAACTATATTCACTCAGATATAGAGACTTTTGACAGAGTTGAGATATTAGCAGGTTTGAGAAATGGGGCATACGATGTCTTAATTGGTGTAAACCTTTTAAGAGAGGGGTTGGATTTACCCGAGGTTTCGCTTATGGTAATTTTAGATGCAGATAAGGAGGGTTTTTTGCGTAACGAACGTTCTCTTACTCAAACTGCTGGTAGAGTTGCTCGTAATCTTAATGGTATGGTTATTATGTATGCCGATAAGATTACTCCAAGCATGAAGAAAACTATTGATGAAACTAATCGCAGACGAGAAAAACAGATGAAATATAACAAAGAGCATGGTATTACGCCTCAAGCTATTAAAAAGTCTCAAATTTCTGTTTTGTCCGGTAATAGTTCTTCAAAAATCAAAAATGATGTAACTCAATATAACAAAGGGTTTGATAACGATATTAATATTGCTGCCGACCCTGTTGTTGCATATATGGATAGTAAATCGATGAAGGCATCTATAGAGAGGTGTCGCGAAGCAATGGGTAAAGCGGCTAAAGAGTTAGAATTTATTGAGGCTGCTCGTTTGAGAGACGAGTTATTAAAATTGGAAGAGTTATATAAAGAAAAATTCGGTAATATTTAAAATGGCAATAAATAGTAAACCTGATTTAAAACTATGGTTACCAACCACAAAAAAGGAGATGGATATTCGTGGTTGGGATTACGTTGATGTTATTATTTTCAGCGGTGATGCATACGTTGATCATCCTTCGTTTGGAGCTGCTGTTATAGGCAGAACTCTTGAGGCTTTGGGCTTACGTGTTGCCATTATTCCACAACCAAATTGGCGTGATGATTTACGCGATTTTAAAAAGTTAGGTAAACCTCGTCTCTTTTTTGGAGTTTCGGCTGGTGCGATGGACTCTATGGTTAACCACTATACTGCCAATAAAAGATTAAGAAGCGATGATGCTTATACACCTGATGGTAAAGCCGGTATGCGTCCTGATTACCCTACTATTGTTTATACTAATATTTTAAAAGAGTTATTCCCTGATACTCCCGTTGTTATTGGAGGTATTGAGGCTTCAATGCGAAGATTAGCTCACTATGACTATTGGC
>JAZONU010000267.1:0-5390 GCA_045654605.1 Candidatus Caccoplasma sp.
ACTTCTCACAAGAGGTGATCAATGTTATATGCCACTATCGTGGTAATATTGTTGGAGGTAAACGTATAATGAAACTTATCGGACTTGACCTTGGTAAAAACCGCACTCCTTTCCGCAATATGACAGACGAAGAGGAGGCAGCAATGAAAAAAGAGTTGGAGGCAATTAATTTCTTTGAACGTTGTAATAAATTCTAAAAAGCAATGGACGTTAAGGCTTATATAAAAGAGTGGCAAGAGAGTTACAAAAATGATTTTGTAAACAATATAATGCCCTTTTGGTTGAAATATGGATTAGACAAAGAGAACGGAGGTGTATATACCTGTCTTAATCGCGATGGCTCATTGATTGATACAACCAAATCGGTGTGGTTTCAAGGTCGTTTTGGTTTTGTAGCGGCATTTGCTTATAACAATATAGAGAAAAATGCAGAGTGGTTGGCAGCTTCTAAAAGTTGTATCGACTTTATTGAGGCAAACTGTTTTGATAGCGACGGCAGAATGTATTTTGAGGTGATGGCTGATGGTACTCCACTTCGCAAACGTCGTTATCTCTTTTCAGAATGTTTTGCAGCAATTGCAATGTCGGAATACTCAATAGCATCAGGTGATAAAACCTATGCAGCAAAGGCATTGGATTTATTCGATAGAGTTATCTATTACGTTGAGACACCAGGGGCTCTTGAACCAAAATATCTTGATACATTGAAGGCTCGAGGACACTCAATAACCATGATATTGATAAATACTGCCTCTCGAATAAGAGCAGCAATAGCTTCGCCCACTCTTGATAAACAAATTGAAAAGTCTATATCAGACCTCAAGAGCTACTTTATGCACCCTGAGTATGAGGCTTTGCTCGAAATGGTAGGAGAGAATGGTGAGGTTATTGATACAATAAACGGAAGAACTATTAATCCCGGACACTGTATCGAAACAGCATGGTTCTTGTTAGAGGAGGCTCGTTATCGTAATTGGGATAAAGATTTGGTTGATACAGCTATCACAATACTTGATTGGTCATGGAAATGGGGTTGGGATGAGCAATACGGTGGTATTATAAACTTTAAGGATTGCAAAAACTTACCACCACAAGACTATTCTCAAGATATGAAGTTCTGGTGGCCACAAACCGAGGCTGTAATAGCAACTCTATATGCATATTTGGCAACAAAAGATGAGAAATATCTTGAAATGCACAAACAAATAAGCGATTGGACATACGCACACTTTCCAGATAAAGAGTTTGGAGAGTGGTATGGATATCTACATCGCGATGGAACAGTGGCACAACCTGCAAAAGGAAATATCTTTAAAGGCCCGTTCCATATTCCAAGAATGATGATCCGTTCATATATGTTGTGTGGAGATATATTGAATATGTAAAAACAGAAGATGAAAATTTTTAATATAAACAACTTAAAGCATTACTGCCTATTGTTAATGGCAGTGATGCTTTTTGTTTCTTGCAAAGAGCAGGAGAGTGAAAAAGAGTGTTCAGTAGAGTGTTATAATTTTCCAGAAGCGACAGATGGTACTGAGAAGGGATTGTCTGCAGTATATGCAGGAGTTATAGATAATAATCTTCTTATGATGGGAGGATGTAATTTCCCTGATGTTCCAGCATCAGAAGGAGGAAAGAAAAAATTTTATAACTCAGTATATTTAGCACCACTGCCACCGAACGGGTTGTTGCAATGGAGAAAGATTGGAGAGATTGAAGAGGCTTCGGCATATGGAGTATCTATCTCTATGCTGGGTGGGGTAGTTTGCGTGGGAGGGACAAACGGAACAGAAAGTCTCGAAACCGCAAATATAATTATGCTAAATAAAGACTCGATGAATATCGAAATAAATCCATTGCCAAATCTGCCTGTAAAACTCGATAATATGGGAGGTGCAGCAATAGATACAATGGTATATGTAGTAGGAGGAAATGCCGATGGTAAACCATCTAATAGAGTCTTCTTTTTAGATTTTACAAATCTACAACAAGAGTGGGTTGAGTTACCTCCTTTCCCTGGAGAACCCAGAGTACAACCAGTTTGTACGGTGATGAAAAATAACGAAGGAGATAAATATCTCTATGTATGGGGGGGCTTTGCTACAACATATAATGGCTCAAATCCGAGTGTATCACCAGGAGGTTATCGCTATTCATTCCGAAAAGGGGAGTGGATTGAGTTGCCTGCTCCTAAAATAGGAGAAGAGGATATATTTTTGGGAGGAGCTGCAGTAACTCCATTAAACGATACGTTGGCAATATTTGCAGGAGGAGTAAATAAAGATATCTTTTTAAAAGCATTACATCGTGAGGCTAAATTAAAAGAGGCAATATCGCAAAATGATACTACAAATCAAAACAACTTAAAAGCCGAAGCAAAAGAGTATATGCTGCAATCGCCCGAATGGTATAAATTTAATTCTCGTGTGTTGCTCTATAATTCAATAAAAAACAATTGGAGTGAGTTGGTTGTTACATCATCAACAGCACGAGCAGGAGCTTCGTTGGTATATCACAACGGAATAGCATATTCAATAGGAGGAGAGTTAAAACCGGGAGTGAGAGTTGCCGAGGTGGTTGGAATAAAAACAGAATAGAAAAAAAAGAGGTAAATCATAAAAAAATAAAAAAAAGTAATGGTTCTATCTTTGAAATAAAGAAAAAGAGATATAACTTTGCGTAAATGCAATTAATTATACATAATATAACCTAAAAACATAACAATTATGAGCAAACCTTATGTAGTGGGTATTGATATAGGTGGTACCAATACCGTATTCGGCATCGTAGATGCACGTGGAACAATAATTGACAATGGTTCAATAAAAACAGGAAAACATTCAAAAATTGAAGATTACGTTAATGAACTTCATGAGAATTTGTTCCAACTTTTAGAGAAAAACGATGCAGTTGGTAAAATTGCTGGAATAGGAGTGGGAGCACCTAATGGAAACTATTTTAATGGAACAATCGAGTTTGCACCAAACTTGCCTTGGAGAGGAGTGTTGCCATTGGCTGATATGTTGACCGAAAAATTCGGAATACCCGTTGCTTTGACAAATGATGCAAATGCTGCAGCTATTGGAGAGATGACATACGGTGCTGCTCGTGGTTTGAAAGATTTTATCATGATTACTCTTGGTACAGGAGTAGGTAGCGGTATTGTTGTAAACGGACAATTGGTTTACGGACATGATGGATTTGCTGGAGAGTTAGGTCACGTTATTGTTAAACCTGTAAACGGAAGAGCTTGTGGTTGCGGAAGAACAGGATGTCTTGAGACTTACGCTTCAGCTACAGGTGTTGCTCGTACAGCACGTGAATTCTTGGAAATTCGTAAAGATAACAGCTTATTGCGTCAAATACCTATACAAGATATTACATCAAAAGATGTTTATGATGCCGCAATAGCAGGAGATGAAATAGCTAAAGACATCTTTGAATATACAGGAAATATATTGGGAGAGGCTTTTGCAAACTTCACAGCATTTACAAGTCCTAAAGCAATAGTATTGTTCGGAGGTCTTGCAAAATCTGGAGACTTGATAATGAAACCCATTAAAGAGAGCATGGAGCGTAATATGTTGAATATCTACAAAAATAAAGTAACTCTATTGTTCTCTGAATTAAAAGAGAGTGATGCTGCCGTATTGGGAGCAAGTGCTCTTGGCTGGGAAGCAAAAGATAGAAAATAAAAGAGTATATACCTTTAAAAGCGGCATTATTTCGAAGAGAAGTGTGCCGCTTTTTTTATCAAAGCAATGGAGAAAATAACATATTCTGATATATACGGAATAACCCCAAATAAAAAAATAGCAGAGAAAAATCGCTTGTTGGTGGCAAATCCACTATTGGATGATGTATGGTTTAACCGTTCGGTAGTATATCTTGCTGCATTCGATTCTTACGATGATATAATGGGCTTTGTGCAGAACAAACCATTCCCGTTTACTCTAAATTCCGTTTCTGATACCTTTAAAGATTTTAAAGATATTCCAGTCTATTGCGGAGGTCCCGTAGATCCCGATCGCCTCTTCTTTCTCCATACTTTAGGTAATACAATAATTGATTCGAAATATATAGGAAACGGAATAAGTATAGGTGGCGATTTAATATCACTATTGGCATACCTATCAGCAGGAAATAAAATTGATGGATATGTAAAATTCTTTTTAGGCTATAGTGGCTGGAGTGCAGAGCAATTGCAGATGGAGATAAAAACAGAATCGTGGGGTGTCGCCGATTTGAAAGGAGATGAAATACTCTATTCGCGAGAAGATGCAAATCTGTGGAAAAAATATGTAAAGGAGTTGGGCGAAGGATACTCTTCGTGGTTAAGAGTTCCTCCATTACCAATATTTAATTAGCTATCAGTTATTAGCTATTAGTTATTAACAACTAATCTGTTACCTTATAAAATTTTTTGAAAAACTAAAACGTCTTTATATCCACCTTTCGTTTTAACCCAATTCTTAAGTGTTCCGCTCAACTCAAAATCACTTCTTTTGAATAAATTCAAACAAGAAGAGTTGTCTGTTGAAATATGAACATAAAGTTGGTTTAAAAGCAGAGTGTTGCAAGCATAGCTACATAACAAATCCAAAGTCTCTTTTGCGTATCCATTACCTCTGTAATTATCATCAATTAGAAGTCCAATGGCAGCTCTGCTGTTAATGGTATCTATGTCAAAAATATCGGCAGTGCCAATAACCGAATTGTCAGATATAGTGCAAATCATAAGCCTTATTTGCCCTGTCTCAAAAACATTCTCACTTAAACTTTTTTCAATAAACTCTTTAATGGCAAAGCGAGAATATGGGGCAAGAGTGTTACTCTCTTGCCAAATATCAACACAATTCTCCCATCTATATAAAAACTCCAAGTCTTCGGGTTCTATAGCTCTTAAATAGATGTTTTTTGAACACAAAGTTTTCATAATTACAATTTAAAAGATTCAGAAAAAAGAGTTCTGTTTAAAATTGATCTACCCAAGGTAATCTCGTCGGTATATTCAAGTTCGTCTCCGATAGAGACTCCTCGTGCAAGAATAGATATCTTGACGTTATATCCGGCAAGTTTTCTGAAAATATAGAAGTTGGTTGTATCACCCTCCATTGTAGTGCTTAATGCAAGAATTACCTCATTTATGTTTTCAGATTTCACCCTTTCAACAAGAGAGTCAATTTCGATATCATTAGGAGATATGCCATCTATGGGGGATATAATTCCGCCTAAAACATGATATACTCCGTTAAATTGGTGGGTATTTTCTATAGAAATAACATCTTTGATATTCTCCACAACGCAAATAGTTGATCTATCACGTTTTTCGTCAGAACAAATTTCGCAAACTTCATTCTCGGATATATTGTGGCAGACTTTACAGT
>JAZONU010000268.1:0-4363 GCA_045654605.1 Candidatus Caccoplasma sp.
ACATAAATTATTCGGCAAATTAACAATTATTATCTATCAATTTATCTTTTTACATTTTATAATGTATTTACTTTGTAAAGTAATTTAGGGATACAATATAACTTTAAGAATATGAATAGAATTGTTACAACTTTTCTTCTCTTTTTAGCATCAACTTTGATACTTTTTGCATCTGAAAAATCATACGATCCATATATGCCCGAACCTCTTCCTGAGGGGGCTCCTGATTGGATGAAGCAAATAGCAGAGAATCCCTCTGGAGTGAACTTTAATGAAATGCAACGCTTGTATCAAGAGTGGACAGCAGAAGATGTTGATGTTCGTGTAAGGATTGTGGAGAATAAACAGGTTGTAAATTTCTATAGAAGGTGGTCGAGTGCATATAAAGAGTATGCACAACCTGATGGAAGTATTGTCCTGCCTACAATGGAAGAGTATGCCAAACAGGTTGATGCAATGAATGCTTCTGTTGCAAAACAGAAAGGACTTTTAAAATCGGAAGAGATTGCAGATATATGGCGTAATATTGGGCCAAATAAAACCTATGTACAGAAGAATGGGGAGGTAAAGGAGAAAGATTCTCAAGTATGTGTATTCCGTATTGCTGTGAGCCTTAGTGATAAAAATGTCCTATATTGTGGAACTGAAAAGGGTGTTGTATTTAAAACTATCGACCATGGAGAGAATTGGTATCCTTGTGCACCCTTGCACAATTTTGGAGGTTCTATTTTTAGTATAGCAATTGATCCTGTAGATAATAATATTGTATATGTAGGAGGAGGCCCTTGGTTGTGGAAGTCAACTGATGGAGGAGATACATGGAAGAGATGCGAAGGGATTACTAATCGTGTAAACTCAATACGAATAAATCCTGAAGACAGAAAAAATATAACCATTGCAACAGGAGATAGAGATAACTCAAATGGAAGTGGATTTTATATCTCTGAAGATGGAGGAGAGAACTTCTTCTGCACAATAATGGGAATATGTTTTGACCACGAATTGCAACCGGGCAATCCAAATAGGATATACCTAATAAAGAGAGACTATTACGGAGTGTGGACCTATTTCTACTACTCAACCGATGGCGGTTACTCATGGACAATGTCTTCTTTGCCGGTAAGTTTTACTGTGTGTGGACGATTGGCGGTAAGTGAGGCTGAAGGTGGAGAAGATTATGTTTATGCTCTTGTAACATCAAGTTCGTACGGATATGATAATGGTCCATTTGGAGGTAAGGGCGAACCTGCAATTCTTATCTCAAAAGATGGAGGAATAAGCTGGGAAGATAAAACAAAGTATAGTGGTTGGGGAACATTCTCTCCAATTATGGATACTGCTGGAGGTCAAGGATATTTTGATATGATGATTGGAGCATCTCCAAGTGATCCAAAAAAGGTTCTGTTTGGGTTAACTTCTCTTTATCGTTCAACAGATGAGGGAGTAACAGACTATCGTAATGGTGCAATTGGTGGATACCAGCGCTCTGATTGGATGCACTGCGATATTCAAGATATTGCAATTCATCCCGACGGAGATACTTGGATTTGTAACGATGGAGGAGTAAAATACTCTGCAGACTTCTTTGAAACTAAAGGAGAGGATAAATATAGAGGAATATATGCATCTGACTATCAAGGATTAGGTGTTGGTTGGAACGAAGATGTTATGGCTGCAGGACGTTGGCATAATGGCGATGTTGTTCATGCAAAAAGTTTTGGAGAGGGAAACTCTCTTCATGTTGGAGGAGTGGAGATAGCTACAGGATATGTAATGTTGAGCAACCCATGGAAAGTATATTTTACTGATGCAGGAACAAGAGTTCTATCTCCAGAGATGGGTGGAATTATTGAGGATGACTACAAAACATGGTTCTCTAATTTGAAACCGTATGAGTCGCTCCGTATAAACGGAAAGATTGCTACTGACCCCAGATATGCACATAAAGTATTTATTCAGGATATGACAAATGTTGTTGAGGGATATATGTCTTACGACGAAGGAGCATCCTTCCAGAAGGTATTTGATAGTGACGGAGAGGACTTTTATGATTATGAGTTTGCTCGCACAGATCCTGATAGAGTATATATAATTGGAAACTTCCATTTTTGGCGTTCTGATGATGGAGGCTTGACATTCAAAGAGATGGAGGCGTGGCCATTCCCTGAGTTGAATGTATATATGTACTACACAAAAGTTGTCGTTGACCCCAATGATGCCGACCACGTTATTGCAATATGCTGTAATTATGAAGGAAAGGTTGTTGAGAGTTTTAATGGTGGAGAGTCGTGGCAAGAGTTTGATTTAGGCTCTCTCTCTGATAAAAAGATACATCAAATAATACTTGTTGGAGACGAATATAATAGTTGTTATATGACATCGTATGATGGAGCATACGTATGGTTTAAAGATAATACTATGAGCGACTTTATTGATTACTCAAAAGGTTTGCCTCCCGGTGCAAGAATTTCAAAGGTTGTTCCATTCTATAAAGATGCTGTATTGCGTATGGCTACTGATCAAGGATTATGGGAAGCTCCTCTTTATCATCAAACATTCCGTCCTGTAGCACAACCAATGGCGTTGAATTTGGGAAGCGGAGATTTAACTATGAATCCAAGTAAAGTGGTGCAGTTTGATAGTTATAGTATCGTACGACAAGATGAAAATACAGTGTGGAAATGGAGTTTCTCTCCACAGCCTCAATCGGTGAGCAATGCCAATATTCGTAATCCACAAGTTGTTTTCGGAAAACCTGGGAGATATGATGTTACATTAACAGTAACAACTCCTGCAGGAACAAGTTCTCGTACAATGGAGGATATGATCGTAATTGATGGCCCTGAAAGTGTAGAAGATGTTGAATTGATTGGAGAAGTTGGAGTAAAAGATAACATACTTGTTTCAGGAGAGAGTTTAATGTTTGTTACTTCGGGACTAACCTCTGAAGGAGTTATTACAATCCACAACACAAAAGGTCAGTTAATGCACACAGAACAGGTATTGCCTACAGAAAAAGAGGTTGAGGTAAAATTACCAAATTTGAGTAGCGGTATTTACATCTATTCAATAAAAACCCATACACAAAAATTCTTTGGAAAATTTATAATTAAATAGAATATGAAAATAAGTAAACTTTTAGCAGGAATAGGTATTCTCTTTTTTGGTCTAAGCCTCTCTGCTCAAACCACCGATGATATGGAGAAATATTATACTCCATATATGTTAGACTATCTTCCTGCAGGTTCTCCTGCATGGATGGCAAAATTGGCAAAACCACATGAGTTGAACTATTATGCCATGCTTGATAGTTTTACAGTATATTTACGAAACAATCCCGATGCAAGAAGAAAGACACCTCAAACAAAACAAGTTGTAAATCACTTCCGTCGTTTTCAGGATGCTTATATAAATTTTGTTGATAAAGACGGGGTAATACGTCTTCCAAAGGTTGAGCAATATCGCAAGGAGTTAAGCGATATAAATCGTGTAGTTACACGCAACAATATGCTAAAATCGAACAATGTTGAGAGTGAGTCGAGTAATAAGTGGAATGTAATATCACCTACTATAACATATGACATATATACTAAAGAGGTATCTCCTGCGCAAGCCAATATTCAGCGTTTTGCAGCATCGCGTTCAAATCCCAATATCTTATATTGCGGTTCGGAAACAGGATTAATTTTCAAGTCTGTTGATAAAGGCTTGAATTGGACTCCTTGTAATGGAGGCGAGTGGTTATCAGGAGAGGTAACGTCTGTAGATATCAGCCACACCAATCCCAATAAAGTTTTGGTGGGAGCAGGAGGGGCATATTGGCTCTCAACTGATGGGGGAACAGTTTGGAAAGATATTACTCCAGACCCTTACAACTATAGTAGAACAAGTGCAGCACAGTTCAAACCCAATAACGATAAGGTTATTTTAGCAGGAACAAGAACTAATCTGTATCGATCAACCGATGGAGGAGAGAATTGGTATATCATGCTTAACGGAATGGTTTTTGATGTTAGATTTTCTCTACAAAATCCCAATATTTGTTATGTTGCCGTGAAACAAAATAACACAGTTGCATTCTATAAAAGTATAGATGCAGGAGAGAGTTGGGAGAAACTTTCAGTTACAGATAGACCTCTTATTAGTGCGCGTATTGGATTGAGCGAAGCGCCAACAGGAGCAGACTACGTTTATATATGGGCGTGCAGAATTGATAGCTATACTCAATATGATGAACTCTTTTTAAGTGGTTCTCCATTGATATTCAAAAGTACCAATGCCGGGGCATCGTTCATAGAGTATGACCCTGTAAGTCAAATGGAGAGTGTTGATAAATTTGGAGGCCAGGGCTATTATGATATGG
>JAZONU010000269.1:0-4479 GCA_045654605.1 Candidatus Caccoplasma sp.
CAAAAATTTTTTAATTTGACATTATTGATGTATTTTTGTAACTTAAAAGTATTTGGGATTTCTTTTAAAAGCACAAGATAAAAGTGCTATTTTGCATAAAAAGAATGAGGACAAATAGTGGAGTTTGTATTTTAAATCAAAAGAAATGAGAAAGTTATTAATCTTTGTTGTAATTTTTGCTTGTGCATATTTATTCATAAACGAGTCGGCATTTGCTACTAAAAGAGATAAAAAGATTGGAAGAAAAAAATCTAATATTGAAGAGACCACAAAGGATTCTCCCTATAAAAAGATGACTGGAAGGGACTCTTTGCAGATGAGTGGAGTTGTGAATGTAATAGCTAAAGGTGATACATTTTACATAGAGATACCCGTAAATTTATTTGGACGCAAGTTTTTGGTTGTAAATAGAATGCAACAAGTTCAACAAGAGTTGAATATTGCAGGAATAAATAAAGGAATTGCTTATCAAAATCAAACAATAACTTTTGAGAGTGATGATAAACTCAAGAATATAACTATTCGTCAAGACCGCAAAATTCCAGAATTTTCAGAAAATGATGCAATAAGTCAATCTGTAAAAGATAACTATATTGATCCTATATTGGCTCGAATAAAAGTAGAAACAGTTTCTCCCGATAGCCAATCAGTTGTAATAAGAATAAACGACCTTTTCAATGGTACAGATAATTGTATAAACGACGTTTATGGAAAAATTAATTTAGGAACACCTGTTGCATCACACCTCTCTCGTATATTAAGTGTAAAATCTTTTGAGGACAATTTAACAGCAACATCAGAACTTACAACAAAGGTATCTGAAGGAAATGCAAAAATTAATGTAACAACTGTTGTTAGTTCAACATTAACATTGTTACCAGAAATACCTATGATGGCTCGTGAAGAGATAAACCGTGTAGGCTATTTTTCAACAAAAGCTATTAAATATAGCGATGATCAACAAGCAGTAGAGAATAAGAGATATATTACAAGATGGAGGTTAGAGCCTTCAGATAAAGAGGCATATATGAGAGGCGAATTGGTTGAGCCTATAAAACCTATAGTCTTCTATATTGACCCATCAATGCCAACAAAATTATTATCTTACATAAAAGAGGGAATATTAGATTGGAATATTGCCTTTGAGAAAGCAGGCTTTAAAAATGCAATTAAAGTAGAAGATTATACTGATAGTATTGCTGCAGAAGGAGACGATATGAAATATTCGGTATTTACTCATGCTGCATCAACTAAAGCCAATGCAATGGGTCCATCAATAATAGATCCTCGTTCAGGAGAGATATTGGAGGCGGATATAATATGGTGGCATAATGTACAATCACTATTAAGAGAGTGGATAATGGTTCAAACATCTGCAGTAGATCCAGCTGCACGAACATTAATGTTGCCAGATAGTCTTATGGGTGATGCTGCAAGATTTGTAGCATGTCACGAAGTGGGCCACTCATTGGGATTGCGTCATAATATGCGTGCATCTGCAGCATATCCTGTAGATTCATTACGTTCTAAAACTTTTACAAATAAAATATGTGGAACATCATCATCTATAATGGATTATGCACGTTTCAATTATATAGCACAACCTGAGGATGGTGTACAGATATTATCTCCACATATTGGAGCTTATGATTTAATGGCAATAGAGTGGGGATATCGTTGGTATCCTACAGAAGAGGAAGCAAAAGTAAAATTAGAAGAGTTCCTCAAAGAGCATAATTCTCCATTATATCGCTATAGCGAAGCACAATCTGCACGTACAGCAATAGATCCCCGTGCAATGAGTGAAGATTTAGGAGATAATGCAATGGAGGCTGCAAGATTAGCAATAAAAAATCTAAAAAGAATTGTTCCAAATATAGTAGAGTGGACAAAAAATGGAACTTCATCACAAACTTACGATGATGCAGCACGATTATATTCAGGTATTATTTTCCAATGGAGTCTTTACCAATATCATGTATTGGCAAATATCGGAGGTATGTATTTAGAAAATACAATAGTCGGAGATGGACAAAAAACATATACACATGTTGAAAAGGAACTTCAAAAAGATGCTTTGAAATTTTTAATAGAGGAGGTCTTTACATATCCTGCATGGTTGTATGATGCAGACATATTGAAGTATTCATACATATTGAGAGATACCCCATTAGGAGTAATGGAACAACATCCATATATCTCATACCGAAATCAATACAATTATCTGTTCTGGGATCTATTAAATAACGAACGTATATATCGTATGCTTGAGAATGAGTATAAAAACGGAAAAGATGCATTCTCTGCGTATGAAATGTTTGACATATTGCACAACCACATCTTTGCGAAAACTATAAAAGGACAAACTCCTAATATTATGGAACGTGCAATTCAGAAGAGCTTTGTAGATGCACTTATCACAGCAGCATCAGAGTGTCAGGGTGTAAAATTAAACAAGAATAGTAAAGATTTATATGAACATCATCCAGTGTTAGATAATAATCACCTATCATCACTCTGTTGTCAAGAAATGATGGAAGAAAGAGGATTGTCTTCTTCTCCACGATTATTATTAATAAGCACAGCACAACTTGATCGTGAAAGCGATGCATTAAGTATAAAACGAGGAGAATTGATGGATGTATTAAAGCTGTTAAAAGGTAAATCAAATACATCAGATAAAGCAGTAAGATTACACTATCAAGATATGATAATGCGTATTCAAACTGCACTTGGGTTAGAGAAATAGAGAACACATTTTAATAATTTATATTATATATATGAATAAGGTATTATATATATTAATGTTTTTTGTTGTTGCAACTTTTTCGTTGTCTGCACAAAACAGAACTATCACAGGAAAAGTGCTTGATGGTGATTTTAATAATGAACCATTGATAGGAGCTGCAATTAGAATGGAGTTTGAGGATAAAAATCATCCAGATGCAGGAACAGTGTCTGATTTAGATGGAAATTTCTCAATAACAGTTTCCTCTAAGGTAAAAGGATTTTATGTAACCTTTGTAGGATATGCAACTCAATATGTGAAAGTTGGTGATAAAAATAACTATCCCGTTATTTTAAGAGTTGATTCAAAAGTAATGGACGAGGTTGTGGTTACAGGATACCAAAATATTGAACGTCGTAAATTGACAGCCTCTGTAAGTACAGTTGGAATATCGGAAGAGAAGGTCGGAACTATAAAAAATATAGACCAAGCACTTGCAGGACAAGTAGCGGGACTATCAACAATGGCATCATCAGGAGCACCTGGAGCACCCGTAAAAATCAGAATTCGTGGTACAGCCTCTATGAACGGAACACAAGATCCATTGTGGGTTTTGGACGGAATACCTTTGGAGGGTACTGATGTTCCTGCAATGGAAGAACTAAAAGATATTGATAATATATACCAAACATCAATAGCAGGTATTAACCCTGCAGATATTGAGAATATTACGGTATTGAAAGATGCTGCAGCTACAGCTATTTATGGAGCACGTGCAGCAAATGGAGTTATTGTGATAACAACTAAAAAAGGAAAAGTTGGAAAACCTCAAATAAACCTATCAGCAAAATTAACAGTAAATCCACGATTAAGTCTTAATCGTCTTAATTTGCTTAATTCAGATGAAAAGGTCGGATTGGAGTTGGATTTGTTAAAGACAGATTATACATATCGTGAGAATAAGGGAGGCGTTGCTCAAATACTATCGAATTTAGGAGAGACTGCTGCATATAAAGCAGGTGGTTGGGATGCATTATCACCAGAAGCTCAGGCTCAAATAAATAGTTTACGAGGAGTAAATACAGATTGGAACGATGCTCTCTTCCGTACAGTATTAAACCAAGAGTACTATTTGAGCCTATCAGGAGGAACTGATAACGTAAATTATTATACTTCAGTAGGTTGGTATGACGAGCAAGGTAATGTGCGAGGTGTTGAAAATAATCGTTTCAATATGACATTGAAAACAGATTATAGAATAAATAAATACTTGAAATTAGGAGCATCTGTATATGCCAACCAACGTAAAACAGATACATATCTAACAGACTACAATAGCTTTACCAATCCAATTTACTATTCTCGTATAGCAAATCCATATCAATTGATATATGATGAGAATGGAAATTATATATATGACAAAAACGTAGAGGGTAGAGCAGATACTGATTTGGACTTTAACATAATGGAGGAACGCGAAAATACATCAAATGAACGCATTGACCGTTCATTGATGGCAATTTTTGACGCACAACTTCGTATTAATGAATATTTCAAAGTATCAACTCAATTTGGACTTCAATATGATGGATACAAACTCGATCGCTATGCAGGAGAGAATAGTTATGCAATGCGATATGAGAAATATGATAAACGATACAATGGCGAGACATTCTTGCCAAAAGGAGGAATGCATAAAGTAAACCAAGGTCATACATCTCAATGGACATGGAAAACTTTGGCGGAATACA
>JAZONU010000270.1:0-1954 GCA_045654605.1 Candidatus Caccoplasma sp.
TTTATTAGAAACTTCTTACTATTGTTTTAAATTAGCTTATTTATTAACTTTGCAGAGGATAAATCTCTGCGAAAATAGGCGACACCTCGGCATAGCTAAAACAAATTTTGCTCTGCTCTCGGTTTGCACTATCTTTGCAAAAGATAAACTTTTGCGAAAAATAATTTTTAACTTTCATAATATGGCAACAGAACCATTTAAGTATCAAGACCCTTTTGAAATGGGCAAGGATAACACCGAGTACTATTTGCTTACAAAGGATTATGTAAGCGTTAAAGAGTTTGGCGATCGCAAAATTGTTTGCGTTGAGCCAGAAGGACTAACTGCATTGGCTAAGGCAGCTATGCGTGATGTATCTTTCTTATTGCGTAGAGAGCATAACGAGATGGTTGCTAAAATTCTTTCGGACCCCGAAGCAAGTGAGAACGACAAATATGTTGCTCTAACGATGTTGCGTAACGCTGAGGTTGCAGCTAAAGGACAACTTCCTGTTTGTCAAGACACAGGTACTGCAATTGTTATGGGTAAAAAAGGAGAGAACATCTACACCGGTGGTGGAGATGCTGAGGCTCTTTCAAAAGGTATTTACCAAACTTATACAGAGGAGAACTTGCGTTACTCACAAAATGCTCCTTTGGATATGTACAAAGAGGTTAATACTGGCTGTAACCTTCCTGCTCAAATTGACCTTTATGCTATTGACGGAGATGAGTACAAATTCTTATTTATGGCAAAAGGTGGTGGTTCGGCTAACAAAACATACCTATACCAAGAGACTAAGGCGTTGCTTAATCCCGACTCATTAGTTAAATTCTTGGTTGAGAAGATGAAGACTTTGGGTACTGCGGCTTGTCCTCCTTACCATATTGCCTTTGTTATTGGTGGAACTTCAGCTGAAACAAATCTTAAAACTGTTAAACTTGCTTCGGCTAAGTATCTTGACAACCTACCAACTACAGGTAATGAGTTAGGACGCTCGTTCCGAGATGTTGAGTTAGAGAAAGAGGTTTTGCGTGCAGCACAAGAGGCAGGTATCGGAGCTCAATTTGGAGGTAAATATTTTGCTCACGATATTAGAATTATCCGTATGTCTCGCCACGGTGCAAGCTGTCCTGTTGGTTTGGGTGTTTCTTGCTCGGCTGACCGTAACATTAAAGCTAAAATCAACGCAGAAGGTCTTTGGATTGAGAAGATGGACGACCAACCCGGAAATCTTATTCCTGAAGAGTTGCGTCAAGCAGGTGAGGGCGATGCTGTAAAAATCAATCTTAACCGCCCAATGAAAGAGGTTCTTGAGGAGCTAAGCAAATATCCTGTTTCAACCCGTTTGTCTTTGAACGGAACTATCATTGTTGGTAGAGATATTGCTCACGCTAAACTTAAAGAGCGTATTGACAATGGCGAAGGATTGCCTCAATATATTAAAGATCACCCAATCTATTATGCAGGACCTGCAAAAACTCCTAAAGGTATGCCTTCAGGATCGTTCGGACCTACAACTGCAGGACGTATGGACTCTTATGTTGATTTGTTCCAAGCAAATGGTGGCTCAATGATTATGATTGCTAAAGGTAACCGTAACCAACAAGTTACTGACGCTTGCCATAAACACGGAGGCTTCTATCTTGGAAGTATTGGTGGACCTGCCGCAATTCTTGCCCAAAACAACATTAAGAGTGTTGAGTGCATTGAGTATCCTGAATTGGGCATGGAGGCTATCTGGAAAATTGAGGTTGAAGATTTCCCTGCATTCATTCTTGTTGATGATAAAGGAAACGACTTCTTCAAACAAATCAAACCTCTTTGCCTTGGCAACTGCAAATAGGGTTTAAGATTTTTATATCACGATAGAAGGCTGTGCTAAAAAATTAGCACAGCCTCTTTTTCATTATCTTTGAGATAAATCTCGAAGATACTCTCGCTCGCTGCAAAATTATAAAGTAAACTTTATTTA
>JAZONU010000271.1:0-3085 GCA_045654605.1 Candidatus Caccoplasma sp.
GCTTATTCGTACCTTTGCAAGATTTTTAGGAATTATATAAAATATGAAGAGATACATTATAATAATATTATCAGCTATATCGATAATATTTAGCTCTAATGCTCAAACGAAAAAAGCTTCAAACTTGGTTGTTTCGGCTAATGGTTGGTATGGATACGATATCGAAAGGAGTCGTCCTAATCTGAAATCTGCCGGATATATGACTTATGAGGTAAGTGTCGGCTATCAAACAAATCCCAACGACAGCAACTATTATTCTCGAGCATACGGTTTTCCCTTAATCAGCGTAGGTTTTCAAGTTGCTAATATGGGAGATTTTAAGTTTTATGATAATACTAAATTCCCATGTCTGTATTCACTCTTCGGCTCATTTGAACGTTCGTTATTACGAACTAAATATGTATCGTTAGGCTATCAACTTGAATTTGGTCTAACCTATAACCCCGGACGCTACGATCCGGTAAATAATCCCGGTAACAACTGGCTCAGCTCACCCATTATGGCATACTTCGGTGGAGGTGCTTTCGCAAAGGCTCATATTGGTAAACGCTGGGAGATAGGAACTCTATTTATGTTCAGACACTACTCAAATGGTAGATTGGCTCTTCCAAATGAAGCTTTGAATGCTATAGGTGCAGGAATATTTGCTCGATATAGATTGTCGGATTACGACTACAGCAAATATAGACATGCTGAAAAAATTACTCCTGACTTTAAGCCGGGAATGCAATATGTTATCGCCTTTGGAGTCGGTGCTCACACCTGTATGGCAGAATGGAATGCATACGTAGAACGAGAGCCAGACCCTGCAAAGAAGCAGAGTGTAAAACTAAAAGCTCATCCTAAATTCTCATTGAGTGGAGAATTTATGTATCGTTATGCTCCCCGCTACGCAACAGGTCTTGGTTTAGACATTTTCTATTCATCTAACATGAAAGAGTTAGAAGCAAGTGATAGAATTGTATATGGCGATGATGTTGTTGATAATTGCCCCGGATATTGTCCTGTTTCGGTAGGTATTGCCGTGGTACAAGAGGTATATTGGAGGAATTTTGCCGTACACGTTGCTATTGGAGCATACCCATTCAGACACAAGGGCGTTAATGGATCTGAGGCCAAAGAGGCAAACGACCGTGAAAGAGGTTGGCACTACGAAAAGGCTGGATTAAGATACTATATTCCAAAATTGGCAAATATGTTTGTTGGATTTGGAATTAAATCTCATAGTATAAAGGCTGAATATCTTGAATTTTCAACAGGCATTAGGTTGTAGTCTATAAAAACAAAAAAAAGAAGAGGAAATATTATAAAAATATTTTTCAGTTTTAATTTTCTGATATTTAAGGTTTAACACAAAAACAGCTAAAAAAACTTATATTTTTTTGAAAAAAAGTTTGTAAAAAATTTGGTAGATATAAAAAAAAGCACTACCTTTGCATCGCAATTGAGAAACAAACCTCTCAAAAAGGGCGTTTAGCTCAGCTGGTTTAGAGCATCTGCCTTACAAGCAGAGGGTCGGCGGTTCGAATCCGTCAACGCCCACAACAGAAACACTTGTCATTCGACAAGTGTTTTTTTGTTTTATGCCAAAACATTACACCCGCCAAAAGAGGTAGTACGCAAAAAAAGTATTATCTTCGCAAAAAAAATTAGAAACTATTTAATTTACAGATATGGAACTTTCACCACTTACAGCGGTATCGCCTATTGACGGACGATACAACTCAAAGACATCGATGTTGGCAGACTACTTTTCTGAGTATGCCCTTATTCGTTATCGTGTTTATGTCGAAATAGAGTATTTTATTGCATTGGCAGATATGAAACTTCCTCAAATGGAGGGAATAACTTCTGATATCTACCCAGCATTGCGAAGCATCTACAAATGCTTTACTGAAGAGGATGCTAAACACGTTAAAGAGATTGAGAGTGTAACAAATCACGATGTTAAAGCTGTTGAGTACTTTATTAAAGAGAAATTCGATGCAATTGGCGGATTGGAGGCTTACAAAGAGTTTATCCACTTTGGTTTGACCTCACAAGATATTAACAACACATCAATTCCTGTCTCAATTAAAGAGGCATTGACTAATGTTTATTATCCTGCAATTGAGGAGTTGATTGAGAAATGTCGCACATTTGCTGAGGAGTGGAAAGAGATTCCTATGCTTGCAAAGACTCACGGACAACCGGCATCACCAACTCGTCTGGGTAAAGAGATGATGGTATTTGTATATCGCCTTGAAAAGCAATTGAGCATCCTTAAAGCAACTCCAATAAGTGGTAAATTTGGTGGTGCTACAGGTAACTTTAATGCTCACCATGTAGCATATCCTCAATATAACTGGAGAGAGTTTGCTAACAATTTCTTGGCAAACAACTTGGGTATTGAGCGTGAGGAGTGGACAACACAAATTTCGAACTACGATAACCTCGCTGCTCTTTTTGACGGTATGCGTCGTATCAATACAATTTTAATGGACTTGGATAAAGACTTCTGGCAATATATCTCAATGGAGTACTTTAAACAAAAAATTAAAGCTGGCGAGGTAGGTTCATCTGCTATGCCTCACAAAGTTAACCCAATTGACTTTGAGAACTCGGAAGGTAACTTGGGTATTGCAAATGCAATCCTCGACCACCTTGCAACAAAATTGCCTATTTCACGCCTACAACGCGACTTGACAGACTCAACAGTTCTTCGTAACGTTGGTGTTCCTATGGGACATATGATGATTGCTATTGCTTCTACAATGAAGGGATTGGGCAAACTTCTTCTTAACGAAGAGGCCATTGCTGCTGACCTTAACAATATGTGGAATGTTTGTGCTGAGGCTATTCAAACAATTCTTCGTCGCGAGGGTTATCCAAAACCATACGAGGCATTGAAAGCTCTTACTCGCAAAAACTCTGTAGTTGATGCAAACTCAATAAGCGAGTTTATCGAGACTTTGAACGTAAGCGAAGAGGTTAAAGCCGAGTTGCGTCAAATTACACCAATGAACTATACAGGAATGTAGTTATCAGCTATCAGCTTTCAGTTGTTAGTTGTTAGATTAATAGTAAATGGGGCAACGTGTTGCCC
>JAZONU010000272.1:0-6260 GCA_045654605.1 Candidatus Caccoplasma sp.
TTTAATATATCCTTTATTTTTGCCTCTCTTTCGAGCCACTCGTTTAGCGACAATCCCTCCATATCGAATAACGGGTTATCGGGTAATTTCAATTTATATTGCTCTGATAACGGTAGTCTGTTCTTTGCTGGCAGATTATCTGGCTGAATATCCTTGGGCAAATAATACTCTCTTAAAGCACTACGCAATTGGGGTACAAGTTCGTTGTACTCTTTTAACGACATTTCTCCAATGTCGAAGAGTGGATTATCGGGCAAATTCAGTTTATATTGCTCTGTTAATGGCAGTCTGTTCTCTGCCGGTAAATCATTTGCATACGAACTCTTTGACTTAAAATTGTCTTTGATAATTTGCTTTATCTTATTCTCTCTGTCGAGATAGCCTTGCGGTGTCAAACCTTCTAAATCAAATAGTGGATTGTCGGGTAAATTTAATTTATAAGGGGTAATTCTACTTTTTGAGATATTTGGTTTTGTTAAAATTCCCAATCCTTTAGATATTCCTCCTGTTACTGCTCCTGTTGCTGCTCCATACAATGCCTCGCTTGTAACATCTTTTACTATTTCGTTTAATGATGGATAGTGTTCTGAATCCTTATATACCATTCCTAATATATTGCGAGCAAGTGCTGATGTACCTGATGCTCCTGCCTGTTCTACCGCCATCTGTCCCGATTTATTTAATATTTTAGGAACAGATTGTTTCAATGAATTACGGAATAGGTGATTAAACTCAGTAATAGCTTGTTTGTTATTTAATAGTTTATTAAATAACGATTTACGTAGTGCTCCAACCAGTGGTAAATCGATATTTTTTAGATAGCGTGTTTGCATTATGCTACCTAATAGCATATCTGTTGCCGCAACTCCAAGTACATAAGTTCTTCGATCAGCATCTGAGACTTTTTGATTTGTATTCTTTTCGTATAAATCAATCTCTTTATTAGCTGAAGCTATATTTTGCGATAACCCCTTCCCTAAGGATAGGGACATTAATCCAGTGCCAAGTGCGGGATTCACTAATCCTCCTGCTATAGGAATTAATATATCGAGTAATCCTGTTGCAACATCTCCTACTTTGCCCCAACCTTCTGTTTCGGGAATCTTCTCAGATTTTCTCAACACCTCTTTTTGACGCTTTGTTCCTTCTCCTCCTACATGATATAAATCGTCTAACCAGTTTTTAATATAATCGTTACTATAACCCTTTTCTTTCATAGTTACGATTTTTTTAAGCATATCATACTCAACCGAAGATTCCATACTGCGAGGCTGCCTTAATGATATTGCATGTGTTGGATTCATACTTGGAAAAGGCACTTCGTAATTATCATCTTCAATCTTTCTCATCCTTTGACGAAGTTCATGGATGGGTTGTTTTGCTAGATTTCCATTATAGAAGTTTTGTAATTTAGAGATAACATCAGTGAAAAATTCCTCACCCGCAGATTTCTTTTGAATTTCGGCAGATAGATATTCTAAATCGTTACCAAATCGTTGCAAATTAGCTTTCACTCCATCCATAAAGGTTGTTGCCTTTGGTGGTGAAACTTGAGGTTGAGAATGTACCGATCTCTTATAATTTTGATACTGCTTGTTAAATGCTTCAATTATACTATTCTCGTTCTTATTTAAGAATGCTTTTTTTATAGGATTTTGGTATCCTAAACCAATCCCATTTTGAAAATTATTATTTGTATAAGGCATAATTATTAATATTTGATAAGTTCATTTAAAGCCTCCTCTGGCGAAACGCCATTAGCCAGAAGCATATTATAAATTAATTCTTTTTGAGCATCGTCAATATCTTGTTGTTCATTGCCAACACTCTTGGTATTATCTTGCTCAACAGGTGGATTGTTTAATTCATTTATGTTCTCACTCTTTATTTTTTCGCATATTTTTAAAACTCGTTTTCGTAGTTTTCGCAAAAAATCTTTTGGATTACTGCTCTCATAAACTATAAGAACCTTATTTGTAAGTTGTGATAATTTATTTAAACTCTTCTCTTCGGAATAAAATTCTTCGACCGGATTGTAGAGTAGATTAAATAAATCTTTCAAGCCATTAATTGTCTGACGTGCAGGGCGTGAATTACGTTGATGCTCAGCAAGAAATACCGAATAAAAACCATCTCCCCTTGCAATGTTCTCTATTTGAGAAGATAAATCAATGGTATTGTTAGTCTCTGTTTTCATAACAAAAAGAAATTTTAAAATCCCAATTTTTTTAAGATACCACCCTGTGCTATACCTGAGATTGTATTATCGAAACGTTTTATATTATCACCAATCTCCGACAAAAAGTTATTACTTGATACTTGATAGTTATTACTATTGTTAAAGTAAGTATTGTATTGTCGGGTATTAATATTTGACTTTCGATTTAGATAATCGTCAAGCACTCTATCTTTCCAATTAACTCCCTGTGCCGCCAAATTTGAATATAATGAAGATAGGGCTTTGTTGTTTGTGTTTTGGGTTGCACCTCTCCATTCATCAGTGGCACCCATTATTGCTGCCCTGCCCTGCATATTATTTGTATTTGACTGAAACATCTCTTTGGCGGAATTAATTAAATTCTGCACATCAGCTCGATGCAAATAGTCGGAATAGTAATTCGATTTAAAAATATTATCGAGTTCTTCCTCCTCTTGTTTCAGAACCTCTAATGCTTTTTTCTGTTCGTCCTCGGCTCGTCGGTTTTGGACACGAGCCATTATTCCATTGAATATTGAACCTAAAATCATAAAAATACATTCGATTAAAATTAGTAACTGATTAAAAATTTATTAATATCACATCGCACTGCAAATATCTGCTTATAATTTTGCCTTTGAATGTTATATTTATACGAAGCTGATATGGGAAAGAAAAAAGTCATTAATGAAAAAGCAATGAGCAAAGAGAAGAGAGAGATTTTAGAGTTGTGTTATTCGCGACTTAGGGAACTTATTCCGGAGTGTTCAAATGAAGTTACTCTTATTAAGTGCATCGAGATATTGGAGAAGCACGATAGTACAAACAATTCGCAAGAAGAGGGACAACGCACTCTCTTGGCTATTGCCTCAACCCTTGAAAGATTATCGGAAATCAAGTAAATGTATTATTAATTATTGCCACAATTTCTATGTTTAGCTCTTACTCAAAAGACAATAGTTAATAACTAATCATATAAATATACCACCAACAGAGGTAATAATTTTGATTATTTTGCCACTGTTATGGATATTGGTAAGGTAGTTAAAGAGAACACCGAAAGGTTAGCGAAAATTGACGAAGAGTATATTCCTCATACGGGTAAGGGGTGCTATGGCAAACGAATAATTATTCATTTGCCCGACTCTCCTATTCCATTACAATATATCCCCGAAAGTATGGATGGTGTTGAATTGGTTTCGCTTTTGAAACAATTTGGCAGCATTAAAAAATTTATTACCCAGCATCTTAAGGTAAAGCCTACCACCGAGGTTATTGACGAGGTGTGGAAACATTGGATAAAGATAAGAATCAGATACGATTTTGAGTTCTGGGCTATTATGTTTGTTCGCATTAAAAATAAAATGGGTGATGGGGATATTGCCTTCAAACTAAATAGGCCTCAACGCAGACTATTGTCCGAAATGGAAAGGATGCGTATTGCTGGAAAACCTATTCGAATAATAGTGCTTAAAGCCAGACAATGGGGAGGCTCTACGCTTGTTCAAATTTATATGGCATGGATACAGCTGGTTCATAGAAAAAATTGGAACAGCGTTATTTGTGCTCACCTAAAAGACTCGGCTTTAAACATAAAGGGTATGTACACAAAGCTACTGGAGAGTTATCCTCCTTGGTTATTAGAGAGTGATGAGCCTATAAAATTCCAACCTTTTGAGAAAATGGCAAACACCTCTGTAATATCTGCAACCAAAAGTAAAATTACAATAGGTTCGGCAGAATCGCCAGAGTCAATTCGTGGAGCAGATGCCGTTATGGCTCACCTCTCAGAGGTTGCTTTTTGGCACTCTACTCCTCGTAAGACTCCTGAATCGATGGTTCGTTCAGTATGTGGCTCGGTGGCTCTTCTTCCGCTATCAGTAATTGTGATGGAGAGCACGGCTAACGGAACAGGCAACTATTTTCATAAAGAGTGTATGCGTGCGAAACAGGGCGTAAGCGATAAAAAGTTTGTGTTTGTTCCTTGGTTTGAGATAGAAATCTATTCTCTACCCATAAAAGAGTATGATAAATTTGTAAAATCTCTTTCGAAATATGAGTGGGATTTATGGAATAAGGGTGCTACTCTCGAAGCTATTGCTTGGTATAGAGAAAAGCGTAAAGAGTATAACGACCATTCGGATATGATGGCTGAATATCCATCAGACGAGGTTGAGGCTTTTAACTACTCGGGAGAGAAGGTTTTTAACCACACTATGGTTGAAAGACTTAGAAAAGAGTGTTGCAATCCTAAATATGTAGGCGATATTTATGGTAAAAGCGATAGGGGGAAAGAGTCGCTACAAGATATTAAGTTTATTGAAGAGTGTGGCGGAGATCTTCGTATATGGGAGATGCCCGATAAAGAGAACAACTTTAATAACCGATATATTACGGTTGTTGATATTGGAGGGAGAAGTAACAAAGCAGATTTCTCGGTGATTGCTGTCTTTGATAGATATTGGCTTATGTATGGTGGTGTCCCCGAAGTTGTTGCTCAATGGCGTGGTCATATAGATCACGATTTATTGGCTTGGAAGGCTGTTCAAGTTGCGGAATATTATAATCGTAGTCTTCTTGTTATAGAGAGTAATACTCTTGAAACAGAACACTCTGACGATGATTCTACAGAATATATATTAGAGACAATTTCTACTTTTTATCCAAACCTGTATGCTCGACAGGCTTCAAATATGATTCGTTCAGGCGGTATTCGCTGGGGCTTTCACATGAACAGGGCTACTAAACTTATGCTCATTGCTCATCAGGTTAGAATGTTACGAGAAGGTGGATATATTGAACGTGATTACGATGCTTGCTATGAACATGATGTTTTTGAACGTAAACCAAATGGGTCGTATGGTGCAATGGAGGGACATCATGATGATATTCTTATTACGCGTTGCATAGGCACATATATATGTTATTCCGAACCACTACCTCAACATCATGCCTATAAGGGTAGTATTAAAATTCCTATTAACGAAGCATCTATATGAGTTCTGCAAAGACAAAAAAAATGGCGACCTTTTCGATCGCCATTTTTAATTCTATTGATAAAGCATGATTATGCTTTTTTCTCAACAATTCTTCTCTCTTTAATACGAGCTTTTTTACCTGTAAGGGCACGCAAGTAGTAAAGTTTTGAACGACGCACTTTACCGAATTTGTTAACTACAATGCTCTCGATAAATGGTGAGTCCATAGGGAATATTCTCTCAACACCTACGTTGTCTGACATTTTACGAACTGTAAAACGTTTTTTGTTACCACATCCTGAAATACGGATAACTACTCCGCGGTATTGTTGGATACGTTCTTTGTTACCCTCTTTAATACGGTAAGCAACTGTAATTGTATCTCCGCTTTTGAATGAAGGCATCTCAATTCCCGACGCAAATGCCTCTTCTGCAACTTTAATAAAATCCATCTTATTTTTATTTTAAATTATTCGTAAACCGCAATTTAACAAGTCACATCTCCTTGCCAGAGATTGCGAAAAGCGGTGCAAAGTAACAAAAAAAATATAACATAAGCAAATCTCCCATAAAGTTTTTAATCAGCTACTTGAATTTATCACTATTATAATGTATCTTCGCGTTATATATAAACTCACAATAGTACTTCTTATGAATTTTTTCAAGTATATTTCAACATCTTTTTTTCTTCTGTTTTTCTGTATAGGAATATCTGCTTTAGAAAAAAACACGACATATATAAACATTCCCGATAACGCCTCAACATGGTGCGACTCGGTATATAAAAGCATGACCCTGCAAGAACGTATAGGACAACTTTTTATAGCAGGAGCTTTAACCACTGAAGATGCTTCTAATAAGGCAAATATAGCTAAGTTGGTTAATGAATATAAGGTTGGAGGCTTTATTTTAAGTAAAGGTACTGCGGCTGCTCACTTGCGTTTAACAGAGTATGCTCAATCACTATCAAGAATTCCGTTGATGATAACCATTGATGGTGAATGGGGATTGGCTATGCGTTTAACCGATACTCCCCGTTTCCCCAAAAATATAGTTATTGGTGCAGCAAATAACGAACAACTAAC
>JAZONU010000273.1:0-1971 GCA_045654605.1 Candidatus Caccoplasma sp.
AGGTTAAAGAGTTTGAAAATCCAGAAGATAAACGTAAAGTTTTAGAGCAATTTAGAGATGCTCTTTTGGCTTTACCTCCAAAGATTTCTTGTCTTGTATCTATTGAAGTTGAGATAAACGAAAACCCTGCAGAGAGCTTTGACATGGCTCTTACTACCGTTTTTAACAACTTTGAGGATTTGGCTACATACGCTGCTCATCCCGACCATGTTGCTGCTGCGTCTATTTTTAAAGCGGTTGCTGCTGGTAGAGCTTGTGTTGATTATACCTTTTAATAGTATTATTTAGAATGGAAAAGATTATTATATATCAGGTGTTACCTCGCTTGTTTGGTAACATCAATGAAAATTGTGTGCCTAACGGAACTTTATTAGAGAATGGAGTGGGTAAATTCTCTGATTTTACCTCTGAACGTCTAAAAGAGATTAAAGGTTTGGGTACTACTCATATTTGGTACACAGGAGTTATTGAACACGCCACTGCTACCGACTACTCTGATTTTGGGATTAAACCAGATAATAGATTTATTGTGAAAGGTTTAGCTGGTTCGCCATACGCAATAAAGGACTATTATGATATAGACCCTGATTTGGCTGATGACGTTTGTTCTCGCATGAATGAATTTGAGGCTTTAATAGAGAGAACTCATGAGGCAGGTATGAAAGTTATTATGGACTTTGTCCCTAACCACGTTGCCAGACAATATGCTTCTGATGCTGCTCCCGAAGGTGTTATTGACTTGGGTGGCGAAGACAATAATAGTTGGGCTTTCTCTCCTCTAAACAACTTCTACTATCTGCCCGGACAAACTTTTGCTCCTTCATTCTCGACAGGCGAAGGGGATGAACATTATAACGAGTTCCCTGCAAAGGTTACCGGCAACGATTGTTTTACATCGTCTCCATCAATTAATGATTGGTATGAGACTATTAAACTAAACTACGGTATCGACTACACTACTGGTTGGCATCACTTTAATCCTATTCCTAACACTTGGATAAAGATGAGGGATATTCTTCTCTTCTGGGCTTCGAAGGGTGTTGATGCTTTCCGTTGTGATATGGCAGAGATGGTTCCTGTTGAATTTTGGGAATGGTGTATAGCTCAAATTCAAGAGAAATATCCTGATATAATTTTCATTGCAGAGGTTTATAATCCTAATCAATATTATAACTACGTAAAACGTGGAGGCTTTACATATTTATATGATAAGGTAGGATTATATGATACGCTTAAAGATATTGTTCGCGGACAGCATACCGGAGCTATTACTAAATGGTGGCAATCTATTGGTGATGTTAAGGAGAATATGTTGCACTTTACCGAAAACCATGACGAACAACGTTCTGCTTCTAAATTCTTTGCCGGTAATCCTCACAGAGCATTTCCGCTTTTTGCATTGTCAGCTTTAATTGACAACAACCCCATTATGTTATATTTTGGTCAAGAGCTTGGAGAAAAGGCTATTGATGCTGAAGGATTTAGCGGTGCAGACGGAAGAACAACCATATTTGATTATTGGAGTGTTCCTACTGTTAGACAATGGATTAAAAAGGGATTACGTGGGTTAACTGCTGAACAAAAAGAGATTAGAAACAGATATAAGAAATTACTGAATATTGCAGCTAAAGAGAAGGCTATCAGCAATGGTCTGTTTTTTGATTTGATGTATGTAAACGGAAATAATGATGCTATTTCAACAGGAAGATGTTACTTGTTTGCTCGTTGCTACAAAAAAGATTTGTATATTGTAGCTGTAAACTTCCGTTCTCAAGAGGCAGAATTAAATATTAATATTCCTTCGCACCTTTTTGATTATTTCAAAATTGAAGAGGGTGAGTATAATTGTAAAGAGCTGATTAGTGGAGAAAAAGATATTCGCAATATTTCTCAAACAGATGCTTTATCTACAAAATTATCAGCATATGAAACAGTAATTTGGAAGTGTTCTAAAAAAAAATAAAAAATTAT
>JAZONU010000274.1:0-9115 GCA_045654605.1 Candidatus Caccoplasma sp.
TTGTGTTTTATCTATCATACTATTTTTTTAAAAAAGAAGAGTATAACAATAGCATTAATTTATATTTTCAAGCTATGTTATACACTTCTCTTAAAGTTAAATTTATGTTACTAAACTCTTAAATTAAAAACGACAATATAAGAGCTGTTTGGTCTTAAAGATATTATTATCTTCTATTGTTTTTTGCATCAACAGACAAAGTTGCATGAGGAACTGCACGTAATCTCTCTTTTGGTATCAATTTACCTGTTTCTCTGCAAATACCGTATGTCTTGTTTTCAATTCTTATGAGAGCTGCTTCAAGATGTTGAATAAATTTCATTTGACGTTGAGCCAATTGTCCAGCCTCTTCTTTGTTAAGAGTAGAAGCACCCTCTTCTAAAACTTTAAATGTAGGTGATGTATCTGAGGTGTCATTACCATCAGAATTAACAATAGCCTCTTTAAGACTGTTGTAATAGTTACGAGCATCCTCAAGTTTCTCTTTGATTAATGCTTTGAACTCTTCAAGTTCTTCGTCCGAATATCTAGTTTTCTCACTCATAATTTTAGGTGTTTTAAAGATTAGTACTTACTCAATAACGTAACAAAGCAAATAAGGTTTGTTCTTTATCCCTCTGTCGTTATAAATCTCGTTGCGTTTACTGCAAATATAAGAAATCAAACTTATATATGCAAGGGAATGAACTCATTATTCTAAAAAAGAAGAGAGGCTATCTCAAAATTCTGAGATAGCCTCTCTGTTATTAGCATTTTGTAACAGCAATCTTCAATATAAATCCGTCAAAATCTATATCAGTTGCATTTTCAGGCATATTTTCGGCAACAGCAATGCTGTTAGCTAAAACTTGTTTTGCAATATACTCGCCATAAACCTCAACAGCCTTATCTATCTCTTCGTTTTGCTCAATTGTAACGCAAATCTTATCTGTAATCTCAAGACCTCCTGATTTACGCATATTTTGAATACGATTAACAAGCTCTCTGGCAATACCCTCTTGTTTCAACTCCTCAGTAACTGTAATATCAAGAGCAACGGTGATGTTTCCTTCGTTAGCAACTAACCATCCGGGAATATCTTCAGAGATAATCTCAACATCGTTCAATACAACAACAGCTTCAGTTCCATCAATATTGAATGTGAATGAACCTGCTTTCTCAAACATTGAGATATCTTGTTGCTCCATATTTGCAATTGCAGCTGCAAGTTGTTTCATTATTTTACCATAACGGGGACCAAGTTTTTTGAAGTCGGGTTTAACTCTCTTAACCAAGATACCCTCAGTGTCATCAACGAACTTAATCTCTTTAACATTAACCTCGTTTAAAACAAGCTCTTTTACCGCCTCAATTTGATCTTTTTGGATATCGCTGACAACAGGAACCATAATAGCAGTTAGAGGTTGTCTAACTTTTATATTGACTTTACGACGAAGAGCCAAAATCATTGAAGTCATATCTTGAGCAATCTTCATTCTCTCTTCAAGACCTTTATTTATAAGAGCTTCATTGCAAGAGGGGAATAAACTCAAGTGTACCGATTTGTCATCACGTCCGGTTGCAACAGTTAAATCAGAGTAAAGTTTGTCTGCAAAGAACGGAGAGATGGGTGCCATTAACGAAGCTATTGTCTCAAGACAAGTATATAGAGTTTGGTAAGCCGAAAGTTTGTCAGCATTCATATTTCCTCCCCAGAAGCGTTTGCGGTTCAGACGGACATACCAGTTACTTAAGTTGTCATTTACAAAGTCTGATATTGCACGACCTGCACGAGTAGGCTCATAGTTGTTGTAATGCTCGTCAACCTCTTTTATTAGAGAGTTTAGTAACGATATAATCCATTGGTCAATTTCAGGACGTTCGTTAACAGGAATTTCAGCCTCGCTGAAGTTGAAGTTATCAACATTGGCATACAATGCAAAGAATGAGTATGTGTTGTATAGAGTTCCGAAGAATTTACGACGAACCTCTTCAACTCCGTCAAGGTCAAATTTTAGGTTATCCCAAGGAGAAGCATTTGTTATCATATACCAACGCAATGGGTCTGAACCATATTTCTCTATTGTGCTGAATGGGTCAACAGCGTTACCCAAACGTTTTGACATCTTATTTCCGTTTTTGTCAAGAACAAGACCATTTGAAACTACAGCTGTGTAGGCGATGCTGTCAAAAACCATAGTGCCAATTGCGTGAAGAGTAAAGAACCAACCACGAGTTTGGTCAACACCCTCTGCGATAAAGTCTGCGGGGAATATTTTGCCCTCGTCAAATTGCTCTTTGTTTTCAAAAGGATAGTGTATTTGAGCATAAGGCATAGCACCTGAATCAAACCAAACATCAATAAGGTCTGTTTCACGTTTCATAGGTTTGCCACTCTCCGAAACAAGAGTAATATCATCAACGTATGGACGGTGTAGATCTATTTTGTCATAGTTCTCGGGCGAATAATCGCCGGGGACAAAACCTACAACTTTATATGGGTTTTCGTTCATGATGCCTTTTGCAACTGCTTTTTCAACCTCGTTATAAAGTTCCTCTACTGAACCTATGCAAATCTCTTCACCATCTTCACTACGCCAAATAGGAAGGGGAGTACCCCAGAAACGGCTACGAGAAAGATTCCAATCGTTAAGGTTCTCCAACCATTTCCCAAAACGACCTGTACCTGTAGATTCAGGTTTCCAGTTAATTGATTTGTTCAACTCACTCATACGCTCTTTACAAGCAGTAGAACGTATAAACCAACTATCCAAAGGATAGTATAATACAGGTTTGTCGGTACGCCAGCAGTGAGGATAGTTGTGAACATGTTTCTCAATTTTAAATGCTTTGTCCGAAGCCTTCATCATCATACATATTGCAACATCCAAAGTCTCGTCTTTATCTGTAAGGTTGGCATCGTATGCGTTTTTAACGAATCTTCCTTCAAACTCTTTATAAAGTTCAACATTTACGCAATTTTTAACAAACTCTTCGTCAAGCTCATCAAGCAAATAGAATTTACCCGATAGATCAACCATAGGACGAGTCTCTCCTTTTTTGTTAATCATGTGCAAGGGAGGAATACCTGCAGCTTTAGCAACAAATGCGTCATCAGCACCAAATGTAGGAGCAATGTGAACTATACCTGTACCATCTTCAGTTGTAACATAATCTCCTGGAATAACTCTGAAAGCACTCTCTCCAGGATTAACCCAAGGAATTAGTTGCTCATATTTCATACCGACAAGGTCGCTACCTTTATACTCTGCAATAATACGATAAGGAACAACTTTATCGCCTTGTTTGTACTCTTCCTTGGCAACCTCAGCACCTTTAGGGTTGTAGTGTGCACCAACAAGAGCCTTTGCAAGAACAACAGTTATTGGTTTTCCTGTGTATGAGTTATATGTTTCAACTGCAACATAGTCAATTTTGTTTCCAACACACAAAGCGGTATTTGAAGGTAATGTCCAAGGAGTAGTTGTCCAAGCCAAGAAGTATGGAGTTCCCCATTTAGTCATCTCCTCTTTAGGATCGACAATCTTGAATTGAGCAACAGCAGTAGTATCCTTAACATCACGGTAACATCCTGGTTGGTTCAACTCGTGTGAACTCAAACCTGTACCTGCTGCAGGAGAATAGGGTTGAATAGTGTAACCTTTGTAAAGTAAATCTTTATTGTAAAGTTGTTTTAATAACCACCAAAGAGTCTCAATGTAGCGATTGTCATATGTGATGTATGGATCGTTCATATCAACCCAATATCCCATTTTGTGAGTAAGATCTTCCCACTCACGAGTATATTTCATAACCTCTTTGCGACAAGCTGCATTGTATTCTGCTACTGAAATTGTTTTACCAATATCCTCTTTTGTGATGCCAAGAAGTTTCTCAACGCCAAGTTCAACGGGTAATCCGTGAGTATCCCATCCGGCTTTGCGTTTAACCTGAAATCCTTTCATGGTTTTGTAACGACAGAAAATATCTTTGATAGAACGTGCCATTACGTGGTGAATACCTGGCATACCATTAGCCGAAGGAGGTCCTTCGAAAAATACAAATGAAGGAGCACCCTCTCTTAATTCGTAACTCTTTGCAAACACACCCTCGTTATCCCATTTTTCAAGGATACTTTTATTTATCTCCGATAGGTCGAATTTGTTATATTCCGCGAATTTCTTTTGCATAATATTGTGTCTATATAAAATTTCTAAAATTAAGCTACAAAAATACTCTTTTTCAGCCTAAAATGCAAGAAAATATTTGTTAGTTTTTGTGCTTTAGTTTTTATATTAAAAAAAGAACGGAAAGAGATATCTTTTCGCCCTTTTATAACAGTTTGTTTTATATTATTTTTATCCTTCTATTATTACCTATTTTTTTGCTGCTTGTTTAATAAACCAAAAGCCACAAATAAAAGAGATAATTAAGCTCAATATAACCGATAAATTATATTCAAGTCCAGCACCAACAGGGGAGAACAGAATAAATGTTATAGTCATGCTTGTCATAAACAGGGCAGGGACAAAAGATATTATCCACCACCACCCATTTCGTTCTCTTCGTAAGAATACTGATATTGCCCAGAGAGTAATAGTTGCCAATACTTGATTGCTCCATGCAAAGTAACGCCATATGATTTCAAAACCGTTTTTGTTTAATAAACTGAAAAGTAGGATTGTAATTGTTGTTATGAACAGAGGTATTGATATTACTAATCTCTTTTTTAAACTCTTCTGCTCAATTTTGAAAAAGTCAGCAATAATAAGGCGTGCCGAACGTAGTGCTGTATCGCCTGTTGATATAGGTGCAGCAATTACTCCAAGTATTGCAAGAAAACCTCCTATTACACCAAGCCATTTGTATGATATCGTATTTGTTATAGTTGCGGCATTTGAATTGATTTCATTGTTATTAATTCCAAAAAACTCTTGACCTTCGGGAGAGAAGAAATATGTTGCGGCGGCTGCCCAAATTAAAGCAACAATTCCTTCTGTAATCATTGCTCCAAAAAATATAGGACGTCCATGCTTCTCGTTTTTCATACAACGAGCCATTAAAGGAGATTGAGTTGCGTGAAATCCTGAAATAGCACCACAAGCAATACTTACAAACATCATTGGAAATATTGGATTTGCCTCTGGGTTTGGATTCATATTCCTGAACGATTCATTTAGTTCTGGAATATCAGGGTTTGTTACAACCATGTAGCCCATAATACCTAAAGCCATAAATAGTAGTGTAAAGCCGAATATGGGGTATATTCTACCTATTATTTTGTTTATAGGAAATAGGACAGCAATGACATAATAGGCAAAAATGATATATATCCAAAATGTTGCATCAAGGTGTTTTGGGGTAAGTGAAGCTAAAAGATCTGCTGGCCCTGATGTAAAAACAGCCCCGACAATAATTAGAAGAAATACGGTAAATATACGCATTAAAAATTGAGCATGTTTACCCAAGTATCTACCAATGGTTGAGGGGAGACCCTCACCGTTGTTTCGTAGCGAAATCATGCCGGCAAAATAGTCGTGCATAGCTCCAGCAAATATGCATCCAAAAACAATCCATAAGAAAGATGCAGTGCCAAATTTAGCTCCCATGATAGCTCCGAATACAGGTCCTAATCCCGCTATATTTAAAAATTGGATAAGGAATATTTTCCAATTTGGAAGAGTAATATAATCAACACCATCAGGGTGGTCAATGGCTGGAGTTTTTCTATTCTTGTCTGCTCCAAAAATTCGTTCGCAAAGTTTACCGTATATAAAATATGCAGCAATTAAAATGGCGAGTGAAATATAAAAAGTTATCATGATATATTTGATAAACAAAAACTTTAATACATTATATAGTTTATATATGTATATGTGTGTAGTTTAAATATAATACAATCAGATATATAATATAATTAATATAATCTTTTGCTTTAAATGTAGGTATAAATAATATTTACTTATTATGAATTTAAGTGAAGGGATAGATTTTCAGCGCATCTTTCGCCGTCAATTGCAGCAGAAACAATACCTCCTGCATAACCTGCGCCTTCTCCGCAAGGGAATAATCCCTCCAATCTTATATGTTGTAAATTGTCAATGTTTCGAGGAATTCTTACAGGTGAAGAGGTGCGAGTTTCAACACCAATCATTAAGGCTTCATTGGTTAAAAATCCGTGAGCTTTTCTTCCAAACTCTTCAAATCCACCCTTTAGCCTATCAGTAATAAATTTTGGCATCCAAAAGTGAAGTGGAGAAGATATAACTCCGGGAGTATATGATGTTGATGGAAGGGTAGATGATAGTCTTCCTCTAACAAAATCTTCCATTCTTTGAGCAGGGGCGGTTTGTCCTTTACCATTTGCAAAACATGTAGCTTCTAATCTCTCTTGAAATTCCAATCCTGCCAATATACCTGTAAATCCCTCTTTGGTTAAATCTTCAGGTCGAATTTCAACCACCATGCCCGAGTTACCCCATTTTGAACCACGATTTGATGGAGACATTCCGTTTACAACTATTTGATTCTCTCCACTTGCAGCAGGGACTACAAAACCACCGGGGCACATACAGAATGAATATACTCCACGCTCTTTAACCTGAGTTACAAAAGCATATTCAGCTGCAGGAAGGTATTCTCCTCTTCCTTTTTTGCTGTGGTATTGAATGCAGTCTAACAAATGTTGAGGATGTTCAAGTCTTACGCCAACGGCAAATCCTTTTGCTTCAAGTTCAATATTGTTATTATTGAGATATCTGTAAACATCTCTTGCGGAGTGTCCTGTTGCAAGAATAACATCTCCTAAAAATTCGCTACCATCCTCGCAAATAACACCCTTTATGCAGTTCTCTTTAACTATAAGTTCGGTCATTTTTTTCTCAAAATGAACCTCTCCTCCAGAAGTAATAATCTGCTTTCTTATATTTTCAATAACTTTAGGAAGTTTGTCTGTGCCTATATGAGGGTGGGCATCAGATAAAATCGTTTCTGAAGCTCCGAATTGACAAAGGATGTTTAAAATTCTATCAACCGAGCCTCTTTTTTTACTTCTTGTATATAATTTGCCATCGGAGTAGGCACCTGCACCACCTTCGCCAAATGAGTAGTTCGATTCTCCATTTACCTTATGCTCTCTACTGATGAGGGCAATATCTTTTCTTCTGGCATGAACATCCTTACCACGTTCAATAAGGATGGGTCTTATCCCCAACTCAATAAGTCGGAGAGATGCAAACAATCCTGCAGGACCTGCACCAACAACAACCGCACTTTTGCATTTTGAAACATCCTGATATTCTCTACGTTCAAAAGCATCATTTTGAGGCTCTTCTCCGCAGTAAACTCTAACTCTAAGATTTATAAATATGGTTGCTTTACGTGCATCAATAGAACGTTTAAGAACTCTTATGGCATTAATACTTTTTGCATTAATACCACACTCTCTTTCAATAAATAGTTTAAGTTCGTTTTCTGTAGCGGCAACCTTTGGGAAAACTCTAATATCAATATCCTTAACCATATCGCACTATCCAAAAAGTTGGCGGAAAGCCTCTTCAACTTTACGCACTTCAATAATTTTAATTGAGAGTTTGCTACTGTCAAAACCTTTAAGGTTATCAGCAGGAATAATAATCTTTTTAAATCCCAATTTATCAGCTTCTAAAATACGCTGTTCAATTCTGTTAACAGCTCTTATCTCTCCAGATAATCCAACCTCTCCTGTCATACAAATACCACTATCCACAGCAATATCCATATTTGATGAAAGTACAGCACTTATTACAGCCAAGTCCATAGCAGGATCATTGACTTTTAAGCCACCGGCAATATTCAGAAAAACATCCTTTTGAGCAAGTTTGAAACCAACACGTTTTTCCAATACGGCAAGTAGCATATTCATACGCTTTGCATCAAATCCTGTTGCTGAACGTTGAGGAGTTCCATAAACAGCACTGCTTACAAGCGATTGTGTCTCAATTAAAAATGGTCTTGCTCCTTCTATGGCAACGGCAGTTGCTATACCGCTCATTCCAGAATGTGATTGAGAAAGGAGTAATTCAGAAGGGTTATCTACTGCTCTTAATCCATTTTGACGCATTTCGTAAATACCCAATTCAGATGTGTTTCCGAAGCGGTTTTTTATTGAACGAAGTATTCGATACATATAGTGTCGGTCTCCCTCAAATTGAAGTACTGCATCAACAATATGTTCCAGAACTTTTGGACCAGCAATACTGCCCTCCTTGTTGATATGACCAATAACAATAACAGGGGTGTTACTCTCCTTTGCGTATTTAAGAATTGCTGCAGCACACTCTCTCACTTGGGCAACACTTCCGGCAGAAGATTCTAAAGTGTCAGTTGAAATAGTTTGTATAGAATCAATAATAAGTAGATGAGGCTCAATGTTCTTTACATGGGTAAAGATGCCTTCGAGAGAGGTGTCGCAAACAATGTAACATTCGCTGTCGTTACATCCGATTCTCTCAGCACGCATTTTTAATTGCCTTGCACTCTCTTCGCCCGAAACATAAAGAGTTCTTACCCCTTTCAAACGGAGAATAGTTTGTAGGATAAGCGTAGATTTTCCAATACCTGGTTCACCACCTATAAGTACCATCGAACCGGCAACGATACCTCCTCCTAAAACTCGGTTAAACTCGCTGTCGCCCATATCCATTCTAACCTCATCGCCACTTTTAATCTCGTTAATAAGAGTAGGTTTAATCTTTTTAGTATTATCACCCAATAGATCAATTTTACTATTAGAAGGTTTGGTATTAATAATCTCTTCAACATAGGTGTTCCACTCGCCACAAGCGGGACATTTGCCTAACCATTTTGGAGAGTCGGCACCACATACCGAACAAACATATATAGTCTTATTTTTTGCCATAATCAATGGATCAGATTTCTTATAAATTTATTGTTTGCAAATATACTCAAAACTGATAAATAATTTATTCAATTAAGGCATGTTTTGATAAGTTAAAGGAGAACAGCCTACTGCCTTTTTAAAGTAAACACCAAAGAACGATTGATTAGCAAAGTTGAGCATATCGCTTACCTGTTGAACATTATATTGTCCACTTTTCAAAAGAGCTTTTGCTTCAAGAATAACATAATCTTTAAT
>JAZONU010000275.1:0-2652 GCA_045654605.1 Candidatus Caccoplasma sp.
AGCGGTATCTACCATATCTGACGAGTTAAAATCGGCAACATCTGGTAGTGCTAAAATATACTCGGTAGCACCCACCCCGGATGTAGCAATAATATCAGGAGGTCATGCAGCCAATTCCGCATTTTGGATAAGCGATGAGAATGGTAAATGGGCATCCTCAACCTACTATAAAGAGGTTCCCTCATTTATAACAGAGCACAATATAAAAAGAGGCATCGATTCGCGTATCGATAAGCTTATATGGTCGCCACTACTGCCATTAACAAAGTATGACGGAATACCATACAATACCCCCGAATTTTCGTTTAAATATTTTTTTGACGGAAAAGATAGGTATAAAGATTTAAAACAATCAGCATTAATAAATAACGAAGTAACCAATGTTGCTTGTTCCATAATAGAGAAAGCTCGATTAGGCAAAGGCTCTGCTCCCGATATGTTATGTGTCGGATATTATGCCGGAAACTATAAGGAGTTAAGCGTTCGCGACTATGGAGCTGAAATACAAGACACCTATTTAAGATTAGATAAAGAGATAGAGCAACTACTAAAATGTATCGATGCTTCTGTAGGAATAAACAATGCGTTTATATTTGTTGCATCAACAGGTTATAGCAACCTCGAAGCACGACCATACGGAATGTATGGAGTCCCTACAGGAGTATTCTATCCTCGTAAAGCAACAGCCCTGTTAAACTACTACTTAATGGCAATGTATGGGCATGAAGAGTGGGTTTTGGGCTATCACGACAAAGAGATATATCTGAATCGTGAATTAATAAAGAAAAAGGAGTTGAATTATCAGGAGTTTGTGATAAATAGTGCAGAATTTTTATCGCAAATGGAGGGGGTACAAGATGCTCTAACCTCATTTCAAATATTACATGGCGATATAGTGGCGGTAGCCCCTCAACGACGTCGTTATAATAGGAACAATTCAGGAGATATAGTATTAGAAATAAAACCTGGTTGGGAGATAAATTTTGAAGAAGAGGGAAAAAAGAATGAATATGTACAATATAATGCAGTTCCCTCAACACTGATTTTCATAGGGAAGGATGTAACACCTGCTCGAATATCAGAGCCTGTTGATGCAGCTGCAGTAGCACCTACCGTATGTAGAGCAATACGAATACGGGCTCCGAGTGCATCAAAATCATACCCTTTAAAATTAAATAATAATACAAACAAAAAATAATAAAAAGAAGAAAAATGGCACTTAGCGATTTATTAAAAAAACTATTCGGAAACAAATCGCAACGCGATATGAGAGATATATTGCCCTATGTAGAGACCATAAAAGCTACATACGAGACAATAAAACCCCTATCTAACGACGAATTGCGAAACAAGATAGACGAAGTAAAACAAGAGATACAAGATGCAGTAGCCTCTGAAAAAGAGAGAATAGCACAACTCAAAGCCGAGGTTGAGACATTACCATACGACAAGAGAGAGTCATATTGGGCTGAAATAGATAAATTAGAGAAGGCTATCCTTGATAAATACGAAGAGAAGCTGAATGAGGTTATGCCTGTAGTCTATTCAGTAGTAAAAGAGACCGCACGTAGATTTGCAAATAGCGAGGAGGTTGTGGTAACAGCAACCGAATTTGATAGAACATTAGCTGCTGAAGGCAGAGACTTTGTAAGAATAGAGGGAGAAAAGGCAATCTATTCTAACCATTGGGTAGCAGGAGGAAACGAGATAAAGTGGGACATGGTGCATTACGATGTTCAACTTTTCGGAGGTGTAGTATTACACAAAGGAAAAATTGCAGAGATGGCAACAGGAGAGGGAAAAACATTGGTGGCAACCCTTCCCGTATTCCTAAATGCACTAACTCGCAATGGAGTACACGTAGTAACAGTCAATGACTATTTGGCAAAACGTGACTCGGAGTGGATGGGACCTCTATATATGTTCCACGGATTGTCAGTTGATTGTATCGACAAACACAAACCCAATTCAGATGCACGTCGCAAGGCATACAATGCCGATATTACCTTCGGAACAAACAACGAGTTCGGTTTCGATTATTTGCGTGATAACATGGCAATATCGCCACACGATTTAGTACAACGAGCACACAATTATGCTATAGTCGATGAGGTTGACTCGGTATTGATTGACGATGCACGAACACCATTGATTATATCCGGACCTGTACCCAAAGGAGAGGACCAACTCTTTGAACAATTCTGTCCTAAAGTAGAAGAGTTGTACAGAGCTCAAAGAACATTAGCAACACAACTATTAACCGATGCTCGTAAAAAAATAGCATCAGAGGACAAAGAGGTTCGTCGCGAAGGAGCATTATTACTATATCGTTGTTATAAAGCACTACCTAAAAATAATCCGCTGATAAAATACTTAAGTGAGCCAGGAATAAAATCTCTAATGTTAGAGACAGAATCATTCTATATGCAAGAGAATAATCGTCAAATGCATATAGTAACTGATCCTCTATTCTTTGTTATCGACGAGAAGAATAATAGTGTAGATTTAACAGATAAAGGATTAGACATGATCTCTAAGAATATGGATGATCCAAACTTCTTTGTTTTGCCCGATGTAGGTTTAATCATTTCTGAATTAGACACTCAAAATCTTACACCTGAAGAGAAACAAGAAAAGAAAGATGCCATCTTA
>JAZONU010000276.1:0-1816 GCA_045654605.1 Candidatus Caccoplasma sp.
TCAAGGTGAAGTTATTGCTGCTATTTCAATGGCATTACACGAAATGCAAAACAGCGCTCACGACTACGAAGAGACTGTGCTTACTATTACAAGAGTTAAACGCAGCTACTCTCCCTGGAGTTCAAAAATTTACTCTTTAAGAGAGACTCCTAACAGAAAATAATTTCGTTAACCTACATAAAAACAATTTAAACAATGAAAGAATATAAATATATAATTAATGGTAATCAATATAATGTTACCATTGGCGATATCAACGATAATATTGCTCAAGTTGAGGTTAACGGAACCTCATATAAAGTTGAATTGGAGAAGGCTCCTATTGCTGCACCTAAAGCCACAGTAGTTCGCCAAGCTGTTGCTCCAACTAAACCAGCGGCACAAACTACAGTAGTCAATAAACCTACTCCTGCTGCTGCAGGTAAGTCTGGTGTTAAATCGCCACTACCTGGTGTTATTCTTGACATTAAAGTTAATGTTGGAGACACAGTTAAAAAGGGACAAACTATTATCATCCTTGAGGCAATGAAAATGGAAAATAACATTAATGCCGACAAAGATGGTACAGTTACTGCTATTAGTGTTAACAAAGGAGATTCTGTTCTTGAAGGCAGTGTTCTCGTAACTATTGAATAATATGGGTGATTTTGTAAACTTTTTAAGTCAAAATCTTGCCGACTTCTGGACATACACAGGTTTTGCTAACGCAACTCCCGGACATATTATAATGATTCTTGTCGGCTTGGTTTTCATCTACTTGGCCATCGCCAAGGAGTTTGAGCCTATGTTGCTTATACCCATAGGCTTTGGTATATTGATTGGAAATATTCCTTTCAATATGGATGCAGGTCTTCAAGTTGGTATATACGAAGAGGGTTCTGTATTGAATATCCTTTATGGAGGTGTTAAATCGGGTTGGTATCCACCATTGATTTTCTTGGGAATTGGTGCCATGACAGACTTCTCAGCACTTATCTCTAACCCCAAACTTCTGTTAATTGGTGCTGCTGCTCAATTCGGTATTTTTGGTGCATACATGATTGCTCTATCTATGGGATTTGACCCAATGCAAGCAGCTGCAATAGGTATTATTGGTGGTGCTGACGGACCAACTGCAATCTTCTTATCTTCTAAACTTGCACCAAGTTTAATGGGAGCAATCGCTGTTTCGGCATACTCTTATATGGCTTTAGTTCCTGTTATCCAACCACCTATTATGCGTCTGTTAACAGGCAAGAAAGAGCGTTTGATTAGGATGAAAGCACCTCGTGCTGTATCACATACAGAGAAAGTAATATTCCCAATTATCGGATTGTTGCTAACATGTTTCCTTGTTCCTTCCGGACTTCCTCTATTGGGTATGCTCTTCTTTGGAAACCTTCTAAAAGAGAGTGGAATTACTCGTCGTTTGGCAGAGACTGCTCGCGGTCCACTAATTGACACTATCACAATTCTATTAGGTGTTACTGTTGGAGCATCAACACAAGCATCAGAGTTCTTAACATTAGACTCAGTTAAGATTTTTGCTCTTGGAGCATTATCATTTGTTATTGCAACAGCATCAGGAGTTTTATTTGTTAAGTTCTTTAATCTATTCCTTAAAAAGGATAATAAAATTAACCCGCTTATCGGTAACTCAGGAGTATCGGCAGTACCCGACTCTGCTCGCATATCACAAACAGTGGGATTGGAATATGACCCAACAAACTACTTGCTAATGCATGCAATGGGTCCTAACGTAGCCGGAGTAATTGGCTCAGCTGTTGCAGCGGGTATCTTATTAGGATTCTTAATTTAAGAAAGCTACTTATAAGAT
>JAZONU010000277.1:0-3087 GCA_045654605.1 Candidatus Caccoplasma sp.
GGTTCCTTTCAACTTGCTAAAAACAAAAGCTGCTTACTTGGAAACAGGTACTTGGGCTGTTAATGCTATCAAAGAGGCTAAATTATTTGGAGAGGTTGAAGTTGTTGCTTCATCAAAAGATGCAAACTTTAACTACATTCCTAAAAACTACGAAATTTCAGATGATGTAGATTATTTCCACATTACAACCAACAACACAATATTTGGTACTGAGATTAGAAAAGATCCGGATGTAAAAGCACGTTTGGTTGCTGATATGTCATCTGATATATTCTCTCGTCCAATAGATGTTTCAAAATATGACATCATCTATGCTGGTGCTCAAAAGAACTTGGCTCCTGCAGGTGTAACTTTGGCTATCGTTAAAGAGGATGCTTTGGGTAAAGTTGAAAGACCAATTCCAACAATGTTAGACTATCGCACTCACATTAAAAAAGGTTCAATGTTTAACACTCCTCCATGTTTGCCAATTTTCTCAGCATTACAAACTCTTAAATATTACAAATCATTAGGTGGTGTTGCTGCTCTTGAGAAAATTAATGTTGAAAAAGCTACAATGCTTTACGATGAAATTGATCGCAACCGTTTGTTCAAAGGAACTGCTGCTGTTGAAGACCGTTCAATAATGAACGTATGTTTCGTAATGAACGAAGAGTATCAGGAACTTGAAGGCGAATTTGTAGAGTTTGCTAAATCAAAAGGTATGATTGGTATTAAAGGACACCGTTCTGTAGGTGGTTTCAGAGCATCAATCTACAATGCTATGCCTAAAGAGAGCGTTGCTGCTTTGATTGACACAATGAAAGAATTTGAGAAAAAATATTAATAAATAGATAAACTTAAATGAAACTCACTTTGAAGCTTCTAAAAATCTTCGGGTGAGTTTCTTTAATTAATAAAAAATAATTATGAAAGTATTAGTTGCAACCGATAAACCCTTTGCGGCAGTTGCTGTTGAAGGAATTAAGAAAGAGATTGAAGCAGCAGGTCTTGAACTTGCTCTTTTGGAGAAATATACCGAAAAAGCCCAATTATTAGAAGCTGTAAAAGATGTTGACGGCATTATTGTTCGTAGCGACATTATAGATGCAGAGGTTATTGCTGCAGCAGAGAATTTAAAAATTGTTGTTCGTGCAGGTGCAGGATACGACAACATAGATCTTGATGCGGCTACTGCAAAAGGCATATGTGTAATGAATACTCCAGGTCAAAACTCAAATGCTGTTGCTGAGCTTGTATTCGGTATGACAGTTATGATGGTTCGTAACATGTTTAATGGTACTTCAGGAACTGAGTTGCTTGGCAAAAAAATCGGTATCCACGCTTTTGGACAAGTTGGTAGAAACGTGGCACGTATTGCTAAAGGATTTGGCATGGAAGTTATGGCATTTGACCCATATTGCCCAGATGAAGTAATGATCGAGGCAGGTGTAACTCCTGTCAAAGATATTAATACACTTTACAAAGAGTGTCAATTTATCTCTCTTCATATTCCTGCAACAAACGAAACTAAAAAATCAATCAACTACGCTCTTCTTAACCAAATGCCTAAAGGAGCCGTTCTTATCAATACTGCTCGCAAAGAGGTTATCAACGAAGAAGAGTTGATTAAATTAATGGATGAGAGAGCAGACTTCCGTTATGTATCGGACATTGCTCCAATTGCAGCAGATGAGTTCAAAGCCAAATTTGAAAACCGTTGCTTCTTCACTCCTAAAAAAATGGGTGCTCAAACAGCAGAAGCAAATATTAACGCAGGTATAGCTGCAGCCAAACAATCTGTTGGTTATTTGAAAGATGGTATTGACAGATTCCGTGTTAACAAATAGTATCAATATATAAAACAAAAATCTAAAGAGGTAACTTCATTTTGAGGTTCCCTCTTTTAGAGTTTATAAAACATATAAATATCATGGCAAAAATTAAACCATTTAAAGGTATTAGACCTCCACAATCAATGGTTGAAGAGGTTGCTTCTCGTCCTTACGACGTACTTAACTCTGAAGAGGCTCGTGTAGAAGCAGAGGGAAATGAAAAGTCTCTTTATCACATTATTAAACCCGAAATTGATTTTGCTCCTGGTACTGACGAACACGCTCCAGAAGTGTATGACAAAGCAGTTGAGAACTTTAACAAATGGCAAAACAACGGATGGTTGGTTCAAGATGAAAAAGAGTGTTATTATGTTTACGCTCAAACAATGGATGGCAGAACTCAATATGGTTTAGTTGTTTGTGCTAATGTTGAAGACTATTTGAGCGGTGTTATTAAAAAACATGAGTTAACTCGCCGCGACAAAGAAGAGGATAGAATGAAACACGTTCGTATCAATAATGCTAATATCGAACCTGTATTCTTTGCATATCCTGACGAAGCGGAACTTGATGCTATTGTAACAAAAACAGTTAGCAAAAAAGCCGAATACGACTTTATTGCACCTGATGGCTTTGGACACCACTTCTGGTTGATTGATGATGAAAAAGATATTGCTCGTATTACAGAGATTTTTGCATCAATCCCCTACCTATATATTGCTGACGGACACCACAGAACAGCAGCTGCTGCTCTTGTTGGTGCTGAAAAAGCGAAACAAAATCCTAACCACAAAGGAGATGAAGAATACAACTACTTCTTGGCTGTTTGTTTCCCTGCTTCACAACTAAAAATTATTGACTACAACCGTGTGGTTAAAGATTTGAATGGTTTAAGCGATGATGAGTTCCTAACTAAATTAGCTGAGAACTTTATTGTTGAGGAGAAAGGCGAAGACATCTACTCTCCTTCTGCTCTTCATAACTTCTCTCTATATTTAAGTGGTAAATGGTACTCTCTAACAGCAAAAGAGGGAACATATAACGACGAAGATCCTATTGGTGTTCTTGACGTTACTATCTCTTCAGATCTAATTTTAAGAGATATTCTTGGAATTACAGACCTACGTTCTGACAAACGTATTGACTTTGTTGGTGGTATTCGTGGATTAGGAGAGCTTAAACGTAGAGTTGACAATGGTGAAATGAAAGTTGCATTAGCTCTATATGCTGTATCAATGCAACAATTAATGGATATTGCTGACACAGGTAATAT
>JAZONU010000278.1:0-5549 GCA_045654605.1 Candidatus Caccoplasma sp.
GTTTAAGTGCAGAGCTATGAAAATTGGCAGGGTAGCATAAATGATTGTGGCAATTGTTGTTTGCAATAGAAGATAGTTCTCTTAGAGTTTCGCACAATTTCCATGCAGGAGCAGTATTACTGCTGATATCTAATACCTTAGCCATTTCGTTGATGCTCTTATATTTTGAGTAGATATGGTAAAATCCTCGCAACATATATGCCAAATCTGGTTGAAAAAAAGTTCTGTGAACATTAGCATTACCCAAGCTCTCAAAACCTTTATTCATTACAAAATCATACGGAGAGTTATTCATAAGAGATAACATTCGTTCAGCATCTCTTAAAATCATACTCCTCTTTCCCCAAGCAATTGTTGCTGTGGTAAATGCCGCAATTTCAATATCTTGCAACTTCTCAAATCTGCGAGGAAATTGAACAGGATCGTCCTTTATGAAATCCTTAGTGTTAATCTGTTCAATTTGTTCGTCTAAAATTGTTTTTATATCCATAAGTCAAAAATACAAATTCAAATTTAAATATCAAACAAAAGCATAAAACCATTGTTATATATAGTGGATAAAAAATCAAATACGATGAAAAAATTACAAATTCTATTACTATTTATGGTAACACTGTTTCCAAGTGTTCTAATCTCGCAAAACACAAAGTCAAAAAAAGAGGTTAGGAAAGAGATGCAGAGTGAACGAAAAGCTCAAGAGGCACACCTCGATTCTATTAATCGACAAATGGCTCTACTTGCAGTTTCTTCGAATAGTTGGGTGTTAAATGCAACATCAATAAATACAACTGGAGGAACAGTTACTTATGTGCAACCCAATGTGAATTTTATTAAAACAGAGGGGAATATGATGACTTTTCAGACTTCAACAGGTTTTGGCGGTGGAATAAATGCTATGGGAGGAATAACATTACGAGGAATGATTGTAAGTAAAAGTCATAGTGATGATAAAGGAAGCATATCATACACATATAACGTAAAAGGAACTGCTCTTAATGCAACGGTAATATTAACATTCGATAATGAAGGAGATACTGCCACAGCATTTATGAATTTTGATAATGGATATTCCTTGACAATGTACGGTGAGGTTCAGCCATATACAGTTAATTCTGTAACTGAAGGAACATCCATTAATTAGTTGCAAAATCTGATAAATTTTTGTGTAAGATATTTATCTTATTCTCAGTAAGAAATATAGAATAAGATATGTTGTATAACATATTTTAACCAGAAAAAAGTCAATATCTTTTGGAAGAACAGAAAAAAATATCTATTTTCGTAACACAAACAAAGCGATATTTGATATAGGTTGCATCCTAGTAGATTGGGAAACTCATCAATTTTTAGAAATACCGAGACACGCTTCACGGAGCAATGGCGGGCCACGCCTTCGGGTATGCATAGCACGGTGGATTACAAAGGTTCGTGGGCACTCAAATCCTGTCTTTCGGAGTTTCATCGCATCCTACGATGCAACCTCAATATAAAAGGGTTGTCAACATTAGTTGTCAACCCTTTTCTTATATTTTTAGTTTAATGTTTCTTTCTAAATAGAACTATCGATGTATTCGAAAATATTTTCATAATCAGTAGGATTAAACCATTTTATACTCTCATCACGCTTAAACCATGTAAGCTGTTTTTTTGCATATACACGAGTGTTTCGTTTAATCTTTTCAATAGCCTCATCTAAAGTAAACACACCATCGAAATATGCAAAAATCTCCTTGTAACCAACAGTGTTCAGTGAGTTTAAATGTCTGTAAGGTAATAATGTTTTGCTCTCCTCAATAAGACCTTCTACAATCATCTGTTCGGTGCGTTTCGAAATGCGTTCAAAAAGCAATTCACGCTCAATATTCAAACCAATCTTAATAATATTAAACGGACGTTCTTTCTTCTTATTTGTGCGTAATTCCGAAAAAGGTTTTCCTGTTTGGCGACACACCTCAATAGCGTGAATAACACGTTTGTGATTTTTTCGGTCTATAGTGTTATACAAATCAGGATCACAAATTTTAAGCTCCTCGCATAGAGCTTCGAGCCCCATCTCTTCGAAATCTTTCATGGCTTTGGCTCTAACTTCGTTGGTGATAGTGGGAATTTCATCAATGCCGTTACATACAGCATCAATATACATCATAGAACCACCACACATAACTAAAGTATCATGCTCATTAAAAAGCGAAGAGGAGAGAGCCATAAACTCCTCCTCAAACAAAGCTGCACTATAATATTCGGTAAGCTCTAAATTACCAATAAAATAGTGTTTAACCCTATTAAGTAAATCCTCTTCGGGAGCGGCAGTGCCTATACGCATCCCCTTGAACATTTGTCTGCTATCGCACGAAATAATGGGAGAACCATATCTCTCAGCACATCTAATACTTAAATCTGTTTTACCAACAGCAGTAGGGCCTAAAATCACTATTAAGTTTTTCATTCAAAGAAAAACTATTTATTAGCAACCAATTTGGCAATCTCAACAATAACGTTCACAGCTTTTTGCATAGCCTGAACAGAAATATATTCAAATCGACCATGGAAATTCATACCTCCAGCCGAAAGGTTGGGGCAGGGTAATCCCATAAACGAAAGTCTTGCTCCATCAGTACCACCACGAATAGGCTCAACCTTAGGCTCCATACCACAATTTGAAATAGCCTCTTTTGCTAAATCTATAATATGCATAACAGGCTCTATCATCTCTCGCATATTGTAGTATTGATCTCTGATTTCTAACGATGCACAATCGGGGAACTCTTTGTTAATTTTGTTTGTCAAGTGGGCAAACTCTTTCTTGCGACGCTCAAAACGGTCTCTGTCGTGATCTCTAATGATATATGTTAACGTAGTCTTTTCAACACTACCTTCGCAACCAACCAAGTGGTAGAAGCCTTCATAACCCTCAGTATGCTCAGGAGTTTCCCAACGAGGTAACATAATAGCATATTGGTTGGCAACACGCAAAGCATTCACCATTTTATGTTTAGCGTAACCTGGGTGAACATTGCGTCCTTTGAAAGTAACTTTAGCCAAAGCTGCATTAAAGTTCTCAAACTCTATTATACCTTGATCGCTACCATCCATAGTATAAGCAAAGTCAGCACCAAACTTTTTAACATCAAAGTGGTCAGCACCTTGTCCAATCTCCTCATCAGGAGTAAAAGCAACCCTTATCTTACCATGTTTAATATCGGGGTTAGCAATTAAAAACTCCATAGCACTCATAATTTCAGCAATACCAGCTTTATCATCAGCACCCAATAGTGTTTTACCGTTAGTAACAATAATATCATCTCCCACATATCCTAAAATTTCGGGAAAATCTTCAGTTTTCAAAATAATATTTTCCTCGGGACAAAGAGTAATATTACCACCATCATACTTCTCAACAATACGAGGTTGAACATTGTGTCCCGACATATCGGGTGATGTATCCATGTGGGCAATAAAACCAATAGTTGGTAACTCTTTATCAGTGTTTGCAGGCAAAGTAGCCATAACATAGCCATTATTGTCAACTTCGGCATCGGTTAAGCCTATTGCAATCAGTTCGTTAACCAACTGTTGAGCAAATAACATTTGCCCTGGAGTGCTCGGAGTTAAATTAGTTAATTCATCCGATTGAGTATCAACTTTAACATACCCTAAAAATCTATCAACAACATTCATAGTGTAAAATATAAATGAGAAGTATTAAACATAAAAAACAATTCAAAACATAATGTTTGAATATCAATTGCAAAAGTAAAGAAAAAATCTGTAAATTTGCGTATCAAAAAAGAATAACCAAGCAAAATGGCAAAAAAAAAGAAGACATTTAGTGCAAAGTCGATATTAAAAAATAAAAAGACATCAAAATCTAAAACTCAAAAAAAAGATTTGATGTGGGTTTTCCTAAAAATATTTTTTGCATTAGTATTTGTATTTGTGCTACTATATTACCTAACACGCACTAATCAATCGCAACCTGTTGATTCACAAATAATAGAGCAACAAGAGATGATAGAAGCTACAAGTGATATAGATGCATCAGAAGAAATATTATTATCACAACCAAAAGAAGAGGTTGAAAAAAAAGTAAAACCCATACAACCAAAAGAGAAGATAACATATACAAATTTTGAAATCCCGGAGTGGCAACCAACCACAGCTCATCAACAAATAAATAACTTGGGATATACATCTTCATACAATACTACATACGGAATACCAAATTGGGTAGCATACGAACTCACACGAAGCGAAGCAGCAAGTCAAGAGGCTAAACGTAGCGATAAATTTATGCCCGATCCAAAAGTTAAGGGACGTAGTGCAACCAATGACGATTATAAAGGAAGTGGATATGATAAAGGACACATGGCACCTGCCGCCGATATGAAATGGAGTGAAACAGTAATGGAGCAATCGTTCTATTTCACAAACATCTGTCCCCAAGTACCAGGCCTTAACAGGGGAGTATGGAAATACCTTGAAGAGGATATTAGAAAGTGGGCAATACGCGACAGTGCATTAGTAATAGTCTGTGGACCACTCTTTACAAAAGAGCAAGTACGCTATATCCCTGAAACTCATGTGGCAATACCCGATGCATACTTCAAGGTAGTATGTTCGCCATACACACCGGAACCACGAGGAATAGCCTTCATATTCCCAAATGGCAAAGTCTCTAAAAAAGCCAGTGAGTATGTTGTAACAATAGATAGTGTAGAGGCAATAACAGGAATGGACTTCCTATCGAAGCTCCCCGACGATATAGAAAATAAAATTGAAAAAACAAGTAATTACACCCTTTGGGAATAAAAGAATATGAGAGTTGACACAACAGACACTATATGTGCCATATCAACAGCGCACGGAGTAGGTGGAATAGCAGTAGTACGCGTTAGTGGACCACAAGCCATAGAAATAACCGACAAAATATATAAAAACATAAAAGGCGTGTCGGTAGCCCAACAATTAACCCATACCGCAAAATACGGAACAATATATACCGCACAAGGCGAGATATTGGACGATGTAGTGGTAACCCTTTTCAAAGCACCACACTCCTTTACTGGCGACGATACCGTAGAGATATCGTGTCATGGCTCACAATATATACAGCAAACACTCCTAAACCTGTTAATTCAAAACGGATGCCGATTAGCAATGCCGGGCGAATATACACGTAGAGCCTTCATAAACGGAAAAATGGACCTTGCCGAGGCCGAAGGGGTAGCTGATGTAATAGCATCAACCACAGCAGCAGCACACCGCGTGGCAATAAACCAAATGCGTGGTAAATTCAGTAGCAAACTTGAAGAGTTGCGTACGCAGATGATAAACTTTGCATCACTAATAGAATTAGAGCTTGACTTCTCGGAGGAGGAGGTAGAATTTGCCGATCGCACACAGCTAACACAATTAGCCACAACCATACAAAAAGAGCTCACCACACTAAGCAACAGCTTTGCTACAGGAAATGCCATAAAAAACGGAATACCCGTAGCAATCATAGGCGAAACCAATGCAGGAAAATCAACTCTCCTAAATCAATTAGT
>JAZONU010000279.1:0-1175 GCA_045654605.1 Candidatus Caccoplasma sp.
CTGAGATAATTAAAATTCTTTTTTTCTTATCAAGGCAAATATCTAAAGGAACAACTTTTTTGTTTTGTCTTTTTAGAGATAAAAAGAGTAAGGGGTGAATAGCTCCAAACCAGTCTATTTGGCAATAGTTGTCAATTTTTGGCATAACTCCACCGATTGATTTGGCAAACATTGCTTTAGCCCTTATCAAATCAATCTCTCCCATGAACATATATGAGTATATCATATCATCAATGTGAGGGCGGATAATATCCGAAAATTCTGTCAAAATTTTAACTATCTCGCGACGTTCTTCACTCTCTAATTCTCTTATTCGGTTATTGGCCTCAACAACCTCAGCAGGTTCTATGAAAACCGTTCTACCACTTGCAGATTCATCGTGAACAATACCTCTTATTTTTCGTTTATGAGCAGGCATAACAGGAATAACCAATCTTCCATCACGCATAGTTGGAGTAACATCCTTCTCTACAATTCCTTCTTCTCGTGCCTTTTTGAGAATATTTGCAAGGTTTCTTGATATAGAATTTACTTTGCTGGTAATCTCTCTTCTGATATCGTAAAGAGCAGGAGATGCACTATCTTTAATATAACCGAATTTATCAATTATCTTATCGGCTTGTTTAAGAATATCGGGAAATGTTACAATATTGTCAGTTAGCGATTTAAGCCTTGGATATTGAATTTTTTCTTCATCAACACCACTTCTTAAGAAATTTATGATATTAATTATTGATGAAAGAGAACGACGAAGGTCAAAAAGCTCATTTGTTTCAATATGAGTTCCAATAACTTTTAGCCGTTTTAGAGCAACTCTAACATCGTAGAAATGGTCGCATGGGAAGTCCTTATCGCTTTCGATTATAGATAAAAACTCGTTACACTCTTCAGCCATTTTTATGATGTTCTTATAGTCGGTTGAGAATGTAATTCGTTCTGCAGCTTCTTCTCCTAAAGAGGAAAGACATCGTTCTTTTATTTTATTCCGGATTTTATCAAATCCTATTTTCTGTTCAAAATTGTTAGTGTATATCATTCAGGATGATTTGTTGATAAAATAATTTGCGAAGATAACGAATTTATTTGTATCAAGAAATAGGATTAAGAGGGAATTTTATGTGGAGAGTTGTGTCTGATTTAACAAACCATAAACCATATAAAAGCTTTTATCTATT
>JAZONU010000280.1:0-5303 GCA_045654605.1 Candidatus Caccoplasma sp.
GCATGAGTGCCGAAAAATAGAGGTGGAATATTATAAATGGTACCGTTCCGAAAAGTATAATTACTGATGCATATATGTAGTGTAATTTTATTATGGGTAGGGCTATCAATGCAAACACAATGGCTAACGCCACATAACGATAGCGTTTTATCTGCAAATGCAATATTATATTTACAAATTGCATCGGCCGCATTGAGTATATTTGCGTTTTTATCGTCATAATATATATATACATATATTAGAACACAAATTTAGATAAAAGTTTACTAATTCAATAATAAAATGGTAATTTTGCACTTCGAAAAATACGAAATCTATTACAATGCCAGAGCAGAATAATTCACTACTAAAAAAATGCGACAAGTTAGTGCGTAAGTGCATTAAGGATTATGGTCTGATTTCTGATGGAGATAAAGTGCTGATTGGATTATCGGGAGGCAAAGACTCATTGGCTCTTACCCAACTTCTTGCCATACGTTCTAAAATTCACTCGCCTAAATTCAGCATTACTGCTCTACATATCAGAAACGAAGGTATGGGTTATGCTTCTGATACCGAATATCTGAAAGAGTTTTGCGATAGACATGGTGTTGCATTTGATGTTATAGATATTTCTATAGATTTATCGAAGGATAAGCGTAAATCGCCTTGCTTCTTATGCTCATGGTACAGACGTAAGGCTCTTTTTGAATATGCGAAAAAGAATGGTTTTAAACGTATTGCTTTGGGGCATCATAAAGATGATATTATTGCCACGCTTATTATGAATATGGCTTTTCAGGGTTCGTTCTCTTCGATGCCTCCTCTTTTACAAATGGATAAATTTGATATAGCAATTATACGTCCTTTAGCATTGATTGAAGAGGGTGATATTAAAGAGTTGGCTATAAACGAGGGATATGTTATTCAAAAAAAGAGCTGTCCATACGAAAAGAGCAGTTTTAGGAGCGATGCTGAAAAGGTTATTGCCGACCTCGAAAAACTTAATCCTAATGTTAAGAGCAGTATCTGGAAGAGCATGGAAAATATCATGCCCGATTATCTGCCTAAAAAGAGTTGTTAGTTCTTAGTTGTTAGAAATATTTTATTAAAAAAATAATTCTCAATTTCAATTAATTATGTATTTATCAGCATTTTATACAGTAGTTTTATTAGTCATATCAAATGTGTTTATGACTCTTGCCTGGTATGGGCATCTTAAGTTGCAAGATATGAAAATTTCAACAGGATGGCCTATTTGGGTTGTTATACTTTTCTCATGGCGTATTGCCTTGGCTGAGTATTCATTTCAAATTCCTGCCAACAGAATAGGTTTTGTTGGAAATGGCGGACCTTTTACTCTTATGCAGTTAAAGGTTATCCAAGAGGTTATCACCCTTGTGGTCTTTACAATTTTTGCTTCGGTCTGCTTCAAAGGTGAGGCTCTCCATTGGAACCACCTTGCAGCATTTGTCTGCTTGATTATGGCGGTTTACTTTGTGTTTATGAAGTAGTTGTCAGCTATCAGCTATCAGCTATCAGTTGTTAGTTGTTAGTTGTTAGAGTAAATAAGAAAGAGTTGCATTATTAATGCAACTCTTTCTTTGTATATGATAGTCTGACAACTATTAACTGATAACTAACAACTTATTTTATTACTTCGTATTTTTTGAACACTTTTGATATCTTATCAAATGCATAATCTAATTGTTCTTTGGTATGTGTTGCCATTAATGAGAAGCGAATCAAAGTATCTTGACTTGGCACTGCTGGTGATACCACAGGATTTACGAATAATCCCTCATCGAATAACTCGCGAGTAATCATGAATGTTTTATTGTTATCGCGGATATACAATGGAATGATTGGTGTTGATGTATTTCCTATCTCACATCCCATATTACGGAATCCGTCCAATGCGTAGTTAGTTATCTCCCAAAGGTTTTCAATACGCTCTGGTTCGCTCAACATAATATCAAGTGCTGCATTTGCTGCTGCTGTTGAAGCTGGTGTAATACTTGCACTGAATATGTATGAACGTGAGTTGTGGCGTAAGTAGTTAGCAGTTACTGCATCTGTTGCAATGAAACCTCCTAATGATGCAAATGATTTTGAGAATGTACCCATAATCAAATCAACATCTTTTGTTACTCCAAAGTGGTCGCAAGTACCGCGTCCATTACGTCCAAATACTCCGATACCGTGAGCCTCGTCAACGTAAGTTGCAGCGTTATATTTCTCTGCAAGACACACAATCTCTGGCAAGTTTGCAACGTCTCCCTCCATACTGAAGACACCGTCTGTAACAATTAATTTTACTTTATCTTCGGGAAGTGATTTTAATACTTTCTCCAAAGACTCCATATCGTTGTGTTTGTATTTCAATTGAGTTGAGAATGCCAAACGACGTCCTTCTATGATTGATGCGTGGTCTAACTCATCCCAAATGATATAATCAGCACGTCCTGTTAAACAAGATACAACTCCAAGATTTACTTGAAATCCTGTTGAATATATAATAGCCTCCTCTTTTCCCACAAACTCGGCTAAACGTTGCTCTAATTGTGTGTGAATATCCAATGTTCCGTTCAAAAAACGAGAGCCTGCACATCCTGTTCCATATTTTTTAGTTGCCTCAACAGCTGCTTCAATAATTTTGGGGTGGTTTGTAAGTCCCAAATAGCTGTTTGAGCCAAACATCAATACTTTCTTTCCATTTATGATAACTTCTGTGTCTTGATCACTCTCTATTGCTCTAAAATAGGGATAGACACCCAAAGCTTTTGCTTTTTGAGGAGCATCATACTTTGCTAATTTTTGTTGCATTAATTTCATAATCAACTCTTTATTAGATTACAATATATATTAGGGGGCTGTTTACCCATAGACTGAGCAAAGGTAATACATTTTTTTTATATAAAAATGATTGATTTTATAAAATTTCGTGAATTATTGTTCTAAAACTCCACTAAAATATTATAACTTAAAAATTATAGGTTGCACTTATTGTAAAGTTTCTTCCCGGTGAACTTATTCCACTACTATATGGGCGATATCGTGCATCTGCAATATTCTCAAGTGTTGCACTCAAACTCAATCCTTTATAAACATTACATGTTGTCCGTAGGTTTATGGTTATCCATCCAGGAGAATAGGGATTTCCGTTTAAATCTAATGCATATATCTCGGTTTTATCTTTCTCCTCCTCTGGCATCTTTTCGGCACTGCACTTTGCCTGAAATTGGGTATATGCCTCAATTGTAATTTTATCATAATTAAAACCTAATGATGCTCTTCCAAAGAAGGGAGCTGCATGTCGCGACGGAGATTTTTCACCGCTTTCCAACTCTTCTCTTCCGTACTGATAGTTAAGATTTGTATTAAAATAGAACCACTTCGCAAACTCAGCATTAATTCCGAGTTGAACTCCCCAAATATTTGCTTCTGCTGCATTCTGAAGTGTTTGTACCTGACACTCTTCTCCCTGATAAATCATTGTTTCACTTCCGTCAAATGTTGAGTTCCTGCGAACTATTGCATTATTCAAATGTGTGTAATATCCCGTTAGATCAAATTGCAAAAATGTTCCAAACTTTTTTGCTAATCCTAACTCTATATTATCGGCATACTCAGGCTTTAAATTGGGATTTGGGACTGTAACATATCCATCTACACTATCAAAAAGTTTTCCCATATCATCAACATTGGGAGCTCTGAACCCTCTTGCATAATTTAATCGTACCAACCATCCATGATTTGGTCTCCAATTTAATCCTACATTTGCACTGACACTTCCTGCATCAGCTTTTTGCTGTGCATCGAAAGGTACCTCATATCCTGCTGTTGAGAAATCGGAATTTATTATATAGTGATTGTATCTTAATCCTGCTTCAATATTTAATCTTCGTGTTACTTGCCATTCTGTTTGTGCATATATTCCTGCACTATACCACTTTGCTTTTGGGTATCGAGAAGCTATCACAGAGGCTTCATTTGTTACTACATTTAATCCTTCTCCTGTTGATTTTACATTGTTTTGAATGTACTCAGCTCCGTAGAATATCGATAAATTAGGTAATATCTCTTTTCGGAAATCAACAGTTGCACTCCATGCACCAACCTTCTCTTTTTGCGTTTCACGATTGGGCTTGTTTAAATCTCTACTTATCCTACTCTCCTCAAATATCTGAAATGAGGCATTTATTTTTAAAGAGTCATACATTATGGTGGGAGATGTATTTTCAACAACCAATTGATTCATCATCCACTTTTGAGGTCCATAATTCCATTCAGCATATCGAGGCAATCCGTTTCGCATACGTTGGTGTCGGTCATAACGTGCATAATCAGATGTTTCGCTATAATGAAAAGCATACTCAAGATTCCAATTTTCATTAGGAGAGTATCTTAACTTTTGCATTATATTAAATTGATTATATCCGCTCGGTGATTGTCTTCTTTTATCGGTATTAAGAGTTACTATATCATTTACCTCTCCTCCTACTATATAGTTTGGTTGCACATTATATTGTTGAATATAATCTTCAGGTCCATGAATACCTTGTTTTAAGTCGTTAAATTTGGAGTATGTGAAACTTGTTAAAAAGCCCCACTTCTTAAATCCAACACCAATATTTGCATGTCCTGTAAATTCATTTGAGGCCGTTGCTGTTCGCAAGGTGGTAGAGCCGTAGATTACAGGCTTTTTTGTTGAAGAGAGCTTAGTTTTTAGTGTATTAAAAATCATAACACCTCCTATTGCATCACTACCATACCCTACTGCTCCTGGTCCAAAAAGGATTTCGGTGGAGCCTACAGCAAATGGATCGACAGATATTACATTTTGGATATTTCCTGACCTATATATTGCAGTGTTCATCCTTACTCCATCAACTGAATACAAAAGGCGATTTGTTGCAAACCCTCGTATCATAGGACTGCCTCCTCCGTATTGGCTTTTTTGCATAAAGACCTCTCCGGAAAGTGTTAATAGGTCAGCCGCAGTTTGAGGATTATATTTGTTACTCTCCTCTAAAGAGAGAGAGGTTATCTTTATGGGTTGCAAATCGGCTTGTTGCGTCCAACGACTTGCAGCAACAACTATTTCATCAAGATTTATCCCATCATCAACATCATCTGCCCACACCAGTATATTTATAAAAAATACCGATATGAGCAACCAAATATATCCTGATTTCCTATTCATCTTCTCTTCATTTATCCGTTAATTTTTAACGAATAGTTTTCCTGTGTATTTATACCCTTTGTTATCAACGGCCATGTATAGATATACTCCAGATGGCATTCCTTCTGTTGAAACATTT
>JAZONU010000281.1:0-2804 GCA_045654605.1 Candidatus Caccoplasma sp.
GATTTTGAGAATATAATAGAGATGTAGTCTATAGCTTCGCCAATTGAACGACTTCTGAATATAATCCAACCAAAAACTGCAAATATGAATGTAATAGTAATCTGTAAAAACTCTTTAAAACTTGGAACTATTTTATTGGGGGCTATTACACCTAAAAAGTGCCTGTTCTTATGGGTTAGTAGTAGCGGTATGAATAGTAGTGCATTATATATACCCCAAGCAATAAAAGTCCAATTTGCCCCATGCCAAAAACCACTCACAACAAAAATAATAATGGTGTTGAAGATAACTCTTTTCATAGAACATCTGCTACCACCCATAGGAATATAGATGTAATCTTTAAACCACGATGTGAGAGAAATATGCCATTTACGCCAAAACTCTCCAATATTTCGAGAGAAATAGGGGAAATTAAAGTTCTGTTTTAGATTGATACCAAATAGTTTTGCAGTACCTATTGCAATATCAGAGTAACCCGAGAAATCTCCATAAATTTGGAATGCAAACAATACTCCACCCAAAAGCAGAGTAAAACCACTCTCTTCGGTATAGTTGTTCCATATAGTATCAACTGCAACAGCACAGTTATCAGCGACAACCATTTTTTTAAAGAATCCCCATATAATTTGCCTGCATCCATCAACTGCCGAACTATAATCGAAATATCTCTTTTTAAGCATTTGTGGGAGAAGGTTGGTGGCTCTTTCAATAGGACCGGCAACAAGTTGAGGGAAGAAACTTATATAGGCAAAAAATGCGACAATATCTCGCGAAGCCTTTATCTTACCATTGTAAACATCTATTGAATAACTTAAAGCCTGAAAAGTATAAAAGCTAATACCAACAGGAAGGATAATATCTAATGTAATCCAATCAGCTTTTAATCCTATAAGATTAAGTATCTCGGTAAAATTTTCGCCAAAGAAGTTGCAGTATTTAAAATATGAGAGAATGGCAAGATTTGTAACTATATTAGTTATATTGAAAAACTTTTGCCAACTTCTGTTATTCTTAAACCTTTCAATAAGGATACCACTTGAATAACTCAAAATAGTAGTTGTAGCAATTAAAATCAAAAATTTTGTATCCCACCAGCCATAGAAAACATAGCTTGCTATAACGAGAAATAAGTTTTGAAATTTTAATTGTCTGAAAACAAACCAATAGAGTATAAATACTATTGGTAGAAAAATCAGAAACTCAATTGAGTTAAAAAGCATACTATTTACAAACTATTTTAAACAGTTTAATATATCCTCAATAATCAACTCCTCTGTAAGACGATTGGCCTTTAAGAATTCCTTTATATTATATCTATCAACAAACTCTTTTTTAGCACCAAAATTTAAAACTTTAATATTGGTAGTAGCATAAAATCTTGAAATTTTTTCGCCAAAACCTCCATCTAAAACACCATCTTCAAGAGTAACAACAACTTTATGGTTATCTTTAACAGAGTTTAAAATACCCTTATCGATACCGCTTATATAGCGAGGGTTAATAAGAGTAGGGGTTATTTTATATTTTGCACTTAAAGCAGAGGCAATTCTCTCGCCTAAATTAAAATAACTGCCGGCTGCAATAATAGCAACATCCTCACCCTCATCAATAACTTTATATCTGTTTATTGATGAATAATCTTTCTCTATATTTACAACCTTTGTAGCCTCTTTGCCTGCCGGAACTCTTATTGCTACAGGATATTCGTTTTGATTTATGCTCCAATTAAGCATAGCCCAATACTCATCCAAGCAAGTAGGAGCCAAATATACCAAATTGGGGATATTACTTAAAAGTGGGATATCAAAGAAACATAAGTGAGTAACATCGTTCATACTACCCAATGAACCCCAAAATACCAATAATGTAGCTGGATTTTTGTTTATACATAAATCTTGAGATATTTGGTCGTATGCTCGTTGAATAAAAGTACTATAAACACCAAAAACGGGCTTTGCACCACTCTTTGCCAAACCACTTGCAAGAGCAACAGCATGTTCCTCTGCAATACCAACATCAACAAATTGCTTACCTGCCTTTTCTCTGCGTTTAGCATTAAAACCCATAACGGTAGGTGTACCTGCTGTTATAGCAACAATACTCTTGTCGCCTTTCATTTTATCCAATAGATAGTCGGCAGTAAGAGTTTGGTAATCTATACTTTTGCTTCCTGATTGTTGCGGTTTACCACTCTCAATATCAAAAGGAGAACAAAAGTGCCAACTCTCTTTATCCTCTTCGGCAGGTTTATAACCTTTACCTTTGATTGTATTTATATGTATAACAATAGGGTGGTTAATATCCTTAACCTTCTTAAAAGCATTAATTAACTCCTCAATATTATTACCATCGGCAATATACATGTAATCAAATCCCATAGCTTTAAAAAAGTTACATTCGGCATTGCCGTTTGTCTCTCTTAAAATAGCAAGATTTTTATAAATACCACCATGGTTCTCGGCAATCGACATCTGATTATCATTTACAATAACAATCATATTAGAGTCTAATTCTGCAGCATAATCCAAACCCTCAAAAGCCTCACCGCCACTTAACGAACCATCACCAATAATTGCAATTACATTATAGTTTTCTCCTTTCAAATCTCTTGCCTTTGCCAATCCGCTTGCAAGACTAACACTTGTTGAGGTATGTCCAATAATAAAGTGGTCGTGTTCGCTTTCGCTTGGTTCGGTATATCCCGAAACAGTTCTATATTTTTCTGGGAAGATAAAAGCCTCTTTTCTGCCTGTTAAAATTTTATGAGTATAACATTGGTGCGACACATCAAAAACAATCTTATC
>JAZONU010000282.1:0-3760 GCA_045654605.1 Candidatus Caccoplasma sp.
ATAGTACTTTTTTATGAAATAGAGAATTATTGACAAATCTTATACCATAATTATAAGAATATAGATTGCTTAAAGATTTCTTTTTTATAGCCAACCATACGCAAAGGTTAATTTATGTTAAATTAACAAATAAAAGACAAAAAGAGTATTTGATTAAAATATTTTATACATTATATTTGCATTATAACATTTATTAAGCAACGTAAGCATGGATAACAAAATTGGCATTGAGGAAGCTCCTATTGAAAAGGATATGATATTTTCAAAAGTAATTAAAGCCGGTAGTAGAGTTTATTACTTTGATGTAAAAAAAAGTAAGAAAGAAGACTTGTACATCACAATAACAGAGAGCAAGAGAATCTCGACAAAAGATGATATGATTCCCAAGTACGAGAAGCACAAATTATTCTTGTACAAAGAGGATTTCGAGAAATTTAAAGAGGCTCTGAACGATGCTATTGACTTTACACAAAAAGATTAATACCCTATATAGCAACAAAGGAACTCATCAGAGTTCCTTTGTTATTTTTATTAAGACAACTTTTTATTATATCTCTTCTTTTAAATACTTTGTTGTATGGGTTGTGTAGTTTTTACAAATATCCTTTGGAGTTCCTGCACACAAAATTTCTCCACCACCGACTCCTCCTTCAGGTCCCATATCAATAATATAATCTGCAGATTTTATTATATCAAGATTGTGCTCAATAACTAAAATTGTATTCCCTTTATCAGCAAGTTTATTCAAAACATTTAGCAATACTCTTATATCTTCAAAATGTAAACCTGTTGTTGGTTCATCTAAAAGATATAATGTATTACCAGTATCTCGTTTTGACAACTCAAAAGCTAATTTAACCCTTTGACTCTCTCCTCCCGACAAAGTTGTTGAAGGTTGCCCTAATTTCAGATATCCCAATCCTACATCCTGTAAGACCTTTATTTTATTTAAAATAGTAGGTACATTTTCAAAAAATTCAACAGCTCTGTTTATTGTCATATCTAATATGTCAGCTATTGATTTTCCCTTATATCTCACCTCTAATGTTTCACTATTATATCGTTTCCCATGACACACATCACACAGAACCATTACATCGGGTAAGAAATTCATCTCTATACTCTTATATCCATTACCACCACATGCCTCACATCTTCCTCCCGAAATATTGAATGAAAATCGACCAGATTTATATCCTCTAATTTTAGATTCGGGTAATTCTGTAAACAGATTACGAATATCTGAAAAAACATTGGTATATGTTGCCGGATTTGAACGTGGAGTACGTCCTAATGGCGATTGGTCAATGGTTACAAGTTTATCTATATTCTCAAGACCTTCAAGTCTTTCATAGGGTAAAGCTTTTTTTAACGAACGATATAATTGTGAACTTATTATTGGTTGCAATGTAGAATTTATCAACGAAGATTTGCCACTACCCGACACTCCTGTCATACAGATAAATTTACCTAATGGCAACTCCAAATCTACATTTTTAAGATTATTTCCTGTTGCACCTATAAGTTTTAGTGTTTTACCATTTCCGGGTCTGTAATTTTTTGGTGGATCTATTCTTTGAGTTCCATTTAAGTATGCAGCCGTAGTTGTATTTGAACGCAACATCTCCTCCGGAGTACCTGCAAAAACAACTTCCCCTCCCTTACGACCTGCTCCAGGTCCAAGATCTATTATATAATCAGCTGCAAGCATCATCTCTTTATCATGCTCAACAACGATTACAGTATTACCTATATCTCGTAATTTCTTGAGTGATTCAATAAGTTTAACATTATCTCTCTGGTGTAGTCCTATACTTGGCTCATCTAATATATATAGAACATTGACTAATTTAGTTCCTATTTGTGTTGCCAATCTTATACGCTGACTCTCTCCTCCGGATAACGATACAGATGTTCTGTTAAGACTTAAATATGAAAGTCCCACATCTATCAAAAATTTTAATCGAGTTTTAATCTCTTTAAGTATCTCAATTGAAATTGATCTCTGTTTTTCAGACAAATGAGCATCAATATCAGAAAGCCATTGGTAGAGTGAACTTATATCCATATTCGCCAATTCGGCGATATTCTTACCTGCTATTTTATAATGCAATGCCTCTTTATTTAACCTCATTCCCTGACACTCATCGCACTGAACTACCGACACATATTGTCCTGCCCACTTTTGTGCTTGAGATGAGGCATCTGTTGAGTTTTGCATCTCAATATACTTTACCAATCCTTCATAAGGAGTAAAAAAACTTGATGAAGAACCTAAGACATGGTCTTTAATTATCAATCGTTCGGTTGTTCCATTCAAAATTTCATCCAATGCATCTTCGGGAATATCCTTAATAGGAGTCTTTAAATTTACTCCATATTTATCACATATTGCCTCAATTTGCCAAAATACCAAACTATTTTTATACTTCCCAAGAGGTTCAATACCACCCTGATAAACAGAGAGATTATTATCTGGTATTATTTTATTTCTATCTATAATGTTTACATAGCCCAAACCCTTACAATGAGGACATGCTCCATTGGGTGAATTAAAAGAGAAGTTATGGGGTGCTGGTTCAGAATAGGACAAACCGGTTTTGGGATCCATCAACATTCTACTATAATGGTGAATCTCCTGAGTATCCATTTCTAAAATCATGACCAATCCGTCGCCACGTTTCATAGCATTACGCAAACTCTCTCTTAAACGGCGTTCATCGGTTGATGCAACTCTTAACCTATCTACGACAAGTTCTATATTATGATTTTTATACCTGTCAAGTTTTAAGCCCGGAAGTATTTCTCGAATCTCTCCATCAATTCGAACATTTAAATAGCCCTTCTTTCTTACTTGTTCAAATAACTCTTTATAATGACCTTTCCTATTTCTAACCAATGGTGCTAAAATGGTTATCTTTTTATCGGCATATTTTTCTAAAACGAGTGTAATTATTTGCTCCTCGCCATATTTAACCATCTTCTCTCCAGACAGATATGAATAAGCCTCTCCCGCCCTTGCAAAGAGCAAACGCATAAAATCATACACTTCAGTTGTTGTTCCAACTGTAGATCTCGGATTTTTATTAGTTGTCTTTTGTTCAATGGCTATAACAGGTGATAATCCTGTTATTTTATCCACATCAGGACGTTCCAATGCTCCCAAAAAATTTCGGGCATACATCGAAAATGTTTCAATGTAACGACGCTGTCCTTCTGCATATATTGTATCAAAAGCTAATGAAGATTTACCGCTTCCACTCAATCCTGTGATAACGGTTAAACTATTACGCGGTATTTTAATATCAACATTTTTTAAATTGTTTACTCGCGAACCTATAACTTCTATATAACCTTTTGGCATATATTTATTCTTCAATTAATCAATAATCCATCTCCTATCAAATACCTCGTTTGAGTTGGAAGTATAATATAAATCTTCAATATATGGTATTAAAATCATATATGAGCATCCTTCCTGAACAGGCAATTTATTTGATCTTAACCATAAATTAAAATCTTTTAGCTGAGAGTATGATATTTTATTCTCTTGAGCAAAAATAGATAAATCAGGGATAGTATTAGTTATTTCAATTTCTCTATATCGCATCGGGGGATAGAGTTGCGAAGCTCTTATGGCAAAACCATAATATACAGGATTTTCCATAATCATTTTTATTGCCATAAGCCTAAAAACATAGCGCGATGTTTCATCGTTCAACCACAAATCAAAAGCATGATTTTGCAATTGACGTTTCAT
>JAZONU010000283.1:0-4748 GCA_045654605.1 Candidatus Caccoplasma sp.
GATTTAGCATTCTTAAATGCAGGAATACATTTGACATTGACTGATAATAGAGAAAAAGACGCAGAGGGAAATCCCAAAAGTGAACACTACTATTCGGCAGATGGATTAAAAGAGTTCGTAAAATACGTAGATAGTTCAAAAGAGCATCTTTTCGAAGATATAATTCACATCAGCACTGAACGTCAAGGCGTTCCTGTTGAGGTGGCTATGACATATAACACGTCGTATAATGAAAACCTTTTCTCTTATGTAAACAACATCAATACAATAGAGGGAGGAACTCACGTTTCTGGATTCCGTCGTGCATTGACTCGTACACTTAAGAAATATGCAGAAGACTCTAAAATGTTGGATAAGGTAAAAGTGGAAATCAGTGCAGAGGACTTTCGTGAGGGATTAACAGCGGTTATCTCTGTTAAAGTAATGGAACCTCAATTTGAGGGACAAACAAAAACCAAACTTGGAAATAGCGAAGTTTCAGGAGCAGTAGAGGTTGCTGTAGCTGAGGCATTAGGAAACTTCTTGGAAGAGAATCCTAAACAGGCAAAAATGATTGTGGATAAAGTTGTTCTTGCGGCAACAGCACGTCACGCAGCACGTCATGCAAGAGAGTTGGTACAACGCAAATCTCCACTTTCAGGAGGAGGATTGCCAGGTAAATTGGCAGACTGTTCAAAACGCGATCCTGAGATATGTGAGATATTCCTTGTCGAGGGAGATTCTGCGGGTGGTACAGCAAAGAGTGGACGCGACAGAAACTTCCAAGCTATTTTGCCTTTGCGTGGTAAAATCTTGAATGTTGAGAAAGCTATGCACCACAAGGTATTGGAGAGTCAAGAGATTCGTAATATATACACAGCACTTGGAGTAACAATCGGAACAGAGGAGGACTCAAAAGAGGCAAATATCAGCAAGTTGCGTTACCACAAGATTATAATCATGACCGATGCCGACGTTGACGGTAGCCACATTGCAACATTGATTATGACCTTCTTCTTCCGCCATATGCGTCCTTTGATTGAGAACGGTTACCTGTATATAGCAACACCACCTCTATACCTATGTAAAGCAAAAGGAGGTAAAGTTCAAGAGTATTGTTGGAATGAGTATCAACGTGAGCAATTCTCAATGAAACATAACGGAGAGATAAGCACTCAACGTTACAAAGGTCTTGGAGAGATGGATGCAACACAACTTTGGGAAACTACAATGGACCCAGAGAATCGTACACTTCGTCAAGTAACAATTGAGAATGCAGCAGAGGCTGATAGAATCTTCTCAATGTTGATGGGAGAGGATGTTCCACCTCGTAAAGAGTTTATTGAGCAAAACGCAACATACGCAAATATCGATGCATAATTTGTTCGTGATATACAAAGCAAAGGGGAGTACCGCGGTACTCCCCTTTAATATTTATATCTATTTACCTCTATTTTACAAAGTCAAATTTATCAACATCAAAAAGGCCTCCTGCTGTTAATTTTAGAGAAGGTATAACAGGAAGCGACATAAATGCCAAAGTCATAAGCGGTGATGTTAGAGAACATCCCAACTCTTTAATCTTATTGTGTAGTATAAGATACTCCTCTGAAACTTTGTCAATTGAATTATTTGACATTAAACCTCCAACAGGAAGAGGAAGAGAGAATATCTCTTTTCCGTCCCAAACAGCCATTCCTCCCTTCATCTCTACAATAGCTTCAACAACTTTTACAATTGATTCGTCGTCATAACCTGCAACAGTTATATTGTGGCTGTCGTGACCTACGGTAGAACCAAAAGCTCCATATCTTAAATTTAACCCCTCTATAAGAGCCGAGGCAGGTTTCGCCCCCTTATCATATCTGTTATAGCAAATTATCTTATTCAATCTCTTTTTAACGTCATTTATGGTTAGGTGTCTTGTTAGCAGAGAATCTTCTATAATTCCAATAATGTGATTAAATTCAGGTTCAGGAATGTCCGAAACCGCTATCTTCTCTGCTTCAAAATTATTTACAGACTCTTCAATAGGAGTGTATTCAAGATGAGATACCTCTTCTCCTTTAACATATGAAGCCTCTATTTTAAAATCAGAGAGATTGTTTACAATTATGAAGTCTGCGTCATCTCCCTCTTTGAGTAATCCAAGTGGGAGGTTGTAATGCTCTACAGCGTTAATTGAGGCAGCTCTTAATACATTATATATATTGCAACCCTCTTTTACTGCCTCTTTTACCATTCTATTTATATAACCCTTCTTTAGGTCGTATGCCTTATAGTCATCGGTGCATAAAAGAACGGAATTAGGATATTTATCAATTAGAGGCATCAATGTCTTAAGAGACTTTGCCGAACTGCCCTCGCGGATTTGTATTTTCATACCCAAAGCAATCTTCTCTTCTGCCTCTTCAAGTGTTGTAACCTCGTGGTCGCTACTAATTCCTCCTTCAACATATTGCTTTATGGCATAGCCTGTTATGCCAGGAGCATGTCCGTCAATAGGCTTTCCAACACTCTTTGCTGCCTCCAATTTTGCCATTACCTCAGGGTTTTTATACAAAATGCCAGGTACATTCATCATTTCGCTTAGAGCAATATATCTGTCGCTTTTGATAAGTTCGCCTGTCTTTTCGGCATCAATAACTCCTCCGGCTATTTCAAAATCAACAGCAGGAACACACGAAGGAAGAGAGTAAAAAATCTTCATAGGACTCTTATCTGCACATTTGCACATAAAATCCAAACCATCAGTACCACATACGTTTGCAATTTCGTGAGGGTCACTTACCGATGCTAACGTACCATGCTTCAAAGCATTTCGTCCAAATTCAACAGGATTTAGCATTGAGCTTTCAATATGACAATGTGAATCTACAAATCCGGGCAATATAAAGCCCTGAATATTTTCTGAACGGGAATCTATTTTTTCAATTAAAGCAATTTTACCATCTTTTATGGTTATAGTAGCCGCATAGATATCTTGTTTATCTATATCAACTAAGTTGCCACTTATCTTGTATTTCATTTATCTCCACAAATTACAAGAGGCTGTAATTTGTACAGCCTCTCATATTATTTATAAATTTGAAAATTATCTGATAGGATGATACTCAACAAATGCCTCAATAGCCTCGTATGAAGCTAAGCCCAATTTAGAGTATAGTTCGGCAGTTGCTTTGTTTCTATCTTCTGCACGTTGCCAGAACAGACGTTCGTCATTACCAAGGAATGGAGCATTTTCCATTTGTGATTGGTGTTTAAGAATTGAGTTGCGTTTTTGACGAAGCTCTTCGGGGCTAATAGGTACTGCCATTTCAATATAGTCAATATCCCATTCTGCCCAAGCACCTCGATACATCCATACTTTGCAATTCTTCATCCACTCTTCATCCTTAACCTCGTCAATAGCAGCGAGAACAGCATCTAAACAAACGCGGTGTGTTCCGTGTGGGTCTGCAAGGTCTCCAGCCACAAACATTTGGTCTGGTTTTACATCAAGAAGAAGTTTTTTAACAATATCTACATCGGCTCTACCCAAAGTGCCTTTTTTAATTGTACCTGTTTCGTAGAATGGAAGAGCCAAGAAGTGAACATTCTCTGGCTTAACCCCAACGTAAGAACATGCGGTACGAGCCTCTGCTCTACGAATCATACCTTTCATATAGCGAGCCTCCGGGATGTCCATATCTCCATCTTTTTTAGCAGCAACAGATGCAGTAATTGCATCAAGACGTTCTTTAATACCAGTGGTTGCAAATTCAAATTCCTCAGCAATACTGTTCATAAGCAAAATATAACGCATCATATCTTCGTCGCCAACTGCGATATTTCCTGATGTTTCGTATGCAACATGAACATCGTGTTTTTGATTAACCAAACGTTGAAGAGTTCCTCCCATTGAGATAACATCATCATCGGGGTGAGGACTAAATACTATAACCTTTTTGGGGTAAGGTTTAGCACGTTCAGGACGATATGTATCATCAGCATTAGGTTTACCACCTGGCCAACCTGTAATAGTATGTTGTAAATCGTTAAAGATTTTAATGTTTACCTCGTAAGCCGATTTGTATAGAGCAAGAAGTTCGCTTAAACCATGGTCGTTGTAATCTTTGTTTGTAAGTTTAAGAATTGGTTTCCCTGTTACATTGCACAACCAAACAATAGCTCTGCGGATAAGTTGATCTGTCCATTCACAAGAAGATACCAACCAAGGTTTGCTTATACGAGTAAGTTTTTCAGCAGCAGCAAGGTCAACAACAAAACGAGCATGTTTTACTGTTTGTAAAAAACTTGCAGGAACAGAATCATCAATAGGTCCTTCAACAGCCTTTTTAAGACTTACCGCAACCTCTTCGCCCCAACCAACAACAAAAGTCTCTTTTGCATTCAATAGAGTGGATATTCCCATTGTTATGGCACTCGAAACGCCCTTGTCATTAGTTTGGAAAACTTTTGATACAAGATTTTGAGAATCTTTGCTCATTAACATTAAACGAGTTGTAGAACTCAATTGAGATCCTGGTTCGTTGAAAGAGAGAGCTCCGGCTCTACCAAGTTCAAGAAGAGTAATATCCAAACCTCCGAATTTTGCTATACACTCTTCATATTGTTTACAATATTCAAAGACATTATCGGTAGCTTCAGGAGAGAATACATTTTCAGGGTTGATATCAACCTTATCAATAAAGTTCTCTTTCAAGATGCTTAAAGAACTCTTCTCTCCTTCAATGGCAGGATAGAATTCTGCAACATTGAAAACAATT
>JAZONU010000284.1:0-1294 GCA_045654605.1 Candidatus Caccoplasma sp.
AGAGATGTTTGGGACTACGAAATACCGAACGATATATTAGTGCAAAGTTTATACCGGATAATAGCATAAAGAATGTAATAATGTAGTCAATATATGCCGAATTCCAATATGCGATACTTGCCTGTTTAGTTGAAAAACCTCCTGCTGAATACGTGGTCATTGCTGTACATATAGCATCAAAGCTATCCATCGGACCAACTACAAGTAAAATAAACAGAAGAATGGTGAAAAGGAGATATAGACCCCACAACTTTTTAGCTGTTTGACTTATGCGTGGACCCAATTTCTCGTGAGTAACACCCGTCATTTCTGCACTGAAAAGGTGTAAACCTGAACCATTATTTAAAATGGGCATAATAGCTAAAGAGAACAATATAATACCCATACCTCCTAACCATTGACTTAAGCTACGCCATAACAGAATTCCATGGCACGATCCATCAATATCTTCAAGAATACTCATACCTGTTGTTGAGAATCCTGACATAGATTCAAAAAAAGCATCGGTAAAATTTCCTACATCTCCATTAAATATAAATGGCAAAGCACCCATTAATGAGATTGAAATCCAGCTAAAGGTTACAGCCATAAACCCCTCTCTTTTGCCGGTTCTCCCGTTCTCTCTAAATGAGGTATAAACTAAAAAGCCTCCAAATAGAGTTGTAATTATAAAACTGAATAAAAAGGGTAGTGTGTCTTTTTCGTGATAATATATTGAGGTAAAGAGAGGAAATAGCATAAAAATAGCTTCGATGCATAACAATACACCAATTATCTTTGCTATTGCCTTAAAATTTATATTTACCATAAATTATCCGAATAGTTTTTCAATCTTATGCAATATATCATTTATGCATATAATCAATACACGGTCATTAGCTTTAATCTCGGTATCTCCGTTGATAATATATCCAATATTATCTCTAACCAACCCTCCTAAAGTTAAACCTTTCGGAATATCCAAATTTTTGATTTTGCCCTTGGTTATTTTTGCTCCATCTTTAACAATAACCTCAACTACTTCAGCGTCTGAGGTTGCTAAACATCTGGCATCGCTAATGTCTGTATCAATAAGAAGTTGATATATCTTACTTGCTGCAATAATTTTTTTATTTATTATAGAGCCAATATCCAAACTCTCTGCAGTTGATATGAATTGAAGATTTTCAACCTCTGCAACAGTTTTTGTTTTAACTCCCAATTTTTTAGCAGTAAGGCATAAGTCGGATCGTAGCCATGTCGTTCTGTGAGCCAAGGAGTTGAAAAATGATGTTGTCTTCCTAAGACCGCTTGG
>JAZONU010000285.1:0-9979 GCA_045654605.1 Candidatus Caccoplasma sp.
TAGAGAAGCCTGAAAAACCAAAATCGAACTATGCGGTAGTTGGATTATATTTTTATCCAAATCGAGTAGTTGAAATAGCTAAAAGTATAAAACCGTCAGCACGAGGAGAATTAGAGATAACAACAGTAAATAATATATTTAAAGAGACGCAAGGTTTAAAAATATCTCTATTAGGACGAGGATTTGCATGGTTAGATACTGGAACTCACGAATCTCTTTTCGATGCCTCAAACTTCATAGGAACAATTGAAAAGCGTCAAGGTTTAAAAATCGCTTGCCTCGAAGAGATTGCTTTCCGCAACAGATGGATAACAGCAAAAGATGTATTGTCAATAGCTGAACCAATGAAAAAAAATCAGTATGGACAATATCTCATAAATTTAGTTGAAGAGTATAGTAAATAACAATAATGGCACTCGATAAAGTAAAATTAATAGAACTTCCCAAAGTTGTAGATTTTAGGGGAAATCTCTCTATAATAGAAGAGTTAAATCAAATCCCTTTTGAGATAAAGCGAGTATATTGGATATACGATGTACCGGGAGGAGAGAAACGATACGGACATGCCTTTAAGGAGCAACACGAATTCATAGTAGCACTTTCAGGAAGTTTTGATATAATACTAAATGATGGGAAAGAGGAACGTGTATATACCTTAAATCGTTCATATAACGGAGTATATGTGCCTAATGGAATTTGGAGAAGGATGGAAAACTTCTCTACAAATTCAGTAGCATTAATATTGTCCTCAACACACTATTCATCAAACGATTACATTGAGGATTATAACGAATATCTGCAATACCTACAAGAAAATGAAAAAGAGACTATATAATATATCCGATTGCAGAGTCATAGAATTGGGTAAATTTTACCGTCCTAATGGAAACTTAACAGCGGTAGAAGGCTCAAATAATGAGATGGGTTTTGATATAAAACGCGTTTACTATATTTATGATGTGCCTACAGCAAGTGATAGAGGAGGACATGCACACAAGAATCTTATGCAATTAATAGTTGCTGTAAGTGGAAGTTTTGATGTATTGGTAGATGATGGAAGAAGAATAAAAACCATAACACTTAACCGACCCAATGTAGGATTATTGCTTCCTCCTGGAATATGGCGAGAGATAAAAAACTTTTCGTCAGGAGCAATAACATTAGTATTAGCATCAGAGCCATACGACGAAGAAGACTATGTCCGTACCTATGCTAAATTTATGGATTATCGCGAATCTCTTAAGTAGTCAATAATTGACGACTCGTTTATAAAGTTTACTATATTGTTATACCCCTTACTGGGGTATTTCTTTTTATTTTCAACCCATTTTGAGTCAAAAGAGAACCAATCAATATTATCTGTATCTTTTTTGAATTTAAGGTTGTCAAAAAATAATTTCCAACGTTCGTAGTATAAATCCTTTAAAATTCCGTTCCACTCCTTGTGGGCATAGTCTCTCAATCCTCCATTCTCTGAAGCATTTCTATTTCCCCAAGTAGTAATCTGAACTTTAGCATTCCACTCATATAAATCTCTCTCTCTTGGCGTTTTACCCATCTTTCGAGCCGAGTCAATCCATTTCCCAACCATAAACTCACTACGGCATCCTAATAAGCTATCTTGTAATAATATAAGGTTTAAAAAATCATTACACTTTGTATCAAACAAATCAGATTCTCCATTGTTATAAGCGGTTTTTATTTCGTTTAAAATCAATCTTCCTTTCTCGCTTATAGCTTGACGGAGAATATCTGTTAAGTCATATTCAAAGTTGTTGTTACCTCTGTAATTCTCGGCAATGCCACACATAATAAGTGCAGCCTCTATGATATCGTTAGAGTTGTAGTAATCTTCAGGATTTGCCCATTTTGAAGCAGATTTAACATCGAGAGAAGGTCTAGCGCAAAATACCGATTCATGACACCCCTGTTGCTTGTTTTCTTTAGGGGCATTATATATTGAGTTGCCTAAAATCTTCCATACGTTAAAAAGGGTAGGGTCATAATATCCATATCTTGCAGTAACGAAATCCTTCAACCACTCCTCTTTTTCAAATCTATCCTTTCGCCAAGCAAGTTCGGTAAGTAACTCGTACATAATTGGATTGTTTTCAATCCCTTCGGGAGTCATACCAATACCTTTTAATGAACTATTTTTATCCTCTTTAAGATTGTAAAAACCATCAATAACTGCATCAAATTTGCCATGTAACCCAACATTGCCACCAAAATTCAGAAGCATACAATACGCCCAATCGTGATTGTTGTATTGTTCCCATTGAGTAGCACTTTCGCTGTGTAGGTCCAGAATCAACATATCGCCTCTTTTTAAAGAAGTAATCATCTCGGGATTTGGATTTCCTTGCCAACCCTGAGCCACCCATACAGCACTATTATTACAACGTTTCATGGCATTCATGATAGACTTGCCGGCATCGCTCATATTAACCCCATCAGTGAGTCCGCCTTCGTGAAAAGGATCTATAGCGTAAAAGTTTGCTTTGCCAAAAAGTTTCTCTTGCTCGTTATAGTATATCTCTGCAATGCGTGTAAAATTTGAGTCGTTAGGTAGAATAAAGAAGGGTCGCTTATATCCGCACCATAGTCCTGTGTTAATAGCATCAATACCTAATTTCTCTTTAGCATTGCTTGGAATCATACCACAGTAACCAGGCATGACAGGTTCTATGCCATACTCTCTCATTCTGTTGACAATCTTCTGTTGTAGAGAAATTTGGCGTTTATACCATCTTTTGTAATTTGGACCACCCCAACCTTCGAGATTATTCATTAACCACCAGGCCGAGAAAGCTGGTCCTGCAATAAACTCATTAATCTCTCGGTCGTTGTAACCAAGTTTTTTAAGAGTATTAACCCATACCCCTTCACTACCTGTAATAGCTAACGACAGGTTAATACCATGTAGAGCCATCCAATCAATCTCTCTCTCCCAACGTTTCCAATCCCAGAAAGCCATAGAGTAAGAGAATGTGCAGAAATTAAGATTGTATCTATATTTAGAGTTACATTCAATTGTAACAGGATTTTCAACCAAAGGAAGAGGGTCGGGAAGAGTATTACTCATCCCATTCCATGATAGATGAATTCCTGCATAATATTTTAAATACCAATTAATACCTGTTGCAATCGAAACATAATTATTACCCCTAACAACAATCTTGTTCTCTTTTGATGAAAGTTCAAAAAAATCTTTCTCGTTTTCAGTAATCTCTATTTCAAATTTTCCCGAAGCACCTTTGTCTATTCTCTCCAACATGCCCACAATAGGGTTTGCATTCACTTCATTAAGCGAGAATGCAAAAACAAAAGATAGAATCAGTAAAAATCTATTCATCTAACAACTAAAAACTAACAACATTACTTTCTTCTCTTTTTACTCTTCTTTGCCCACTGACTATTGTCTGGTTCCGAAAACTCACCGTCAAAAAATCTTTGCCAGTCGTTTTTCTTCCCACTCTTTCTTTTCTTTTTGGGAGCAAACTCTTCTATATTCTCTTGCTCTCTCTTTTTGCTCTTCCTTCCATCCTTTTTGCCACTGTTATCGCTTTTGCCGTTGTTTTCCGAAGCAACCTCAACAACTACCCTTCGACCATTAGCAAAACTCTTATTAAGAGCCTTAATTACACTATCAGCATCCTCTTCGGCAACCTCAAAGAATGAAAATTCACGTAACAAATCAATCTTGCCAACACAAGGTTTTACACCCTTCATGTTGCGGTTAATTAACTCAATAACGTGGTTGGCATAAAAACCATCAGCCTTACCAAAGTTCAAGAACAGACGAGTAAATCCGGGAGCAGCACTTCTACCTTTTTTTGCCGAGTCGCTTTCACCTTTTTTCACCTTTTTACACTCTTTTGTTGCAGCCTTTTCGGTGGGAACATCAATCACATCTGCATCGCGATAGTAGTCCAAAAAGCGGTTAAACTCAATAGAAACTACACGTTTAATAAGGTCCTCTTTGCTTAACCATTCAAGCTTTCTGTAAATTGAAGGTAAGAATCCCTCAATCTCCTCTTCGTTAACCAAAACACGTTCAATGTCATCAATAACTTTTATGAGCTGTTTCTCACAAATTTGTCGTCCTGTCGGAAGTGTGCCACAACTAAACTCTTTGGCTATAACCTTTTCAATTTCACGAAGTTTACCGCGTTCACGCATATTGATTATTGCAATAGAAGTACCTGTTTTCCCAGCACGACCTGTACGTCCGCTTCGGTGAGTGTACGATTCAATATCATCGGGCAAACCATAGTTGATAACGTGAGTTAAATCATCAACATCCAAACCTCTTGCAGCTACGTCGGTAGCAACCAAGATTTGCAAGTGGCGTAGGCGAAATTTTTGCATAACAGCATCGCGTTGAGCTTGCGATAAATCGCCATGCAAAGAGTCTGCATTATAGCCATCTTGAATTAGCATATCTGCAATCTCTTGAGTTTCGCGTCTTGTTCTGCAAAATATAATAGCATAAATTTTAGGGTAGTAATCGGCAATACGTTTAAGAGCAAGATATTTATCTTTAGCGTGAACCATATAGTAGATATGTTTCACATTCTTAGTACTTTCGTTCTTAGCACCAATAACAATCTCTTTAGCGTTATTTAAGTATTTTTTTGCAATTTGGCTAATCTCGTTCGACATAGTAGCGGAGAACATCATCATATTTCTCTCTGCAGGAACCTCTGCCAAAATAGCATTTAAACTCTCCTCAAAACCCATATTGAGCATTTCGTCAGCCTCATCAAGCACAACGTTATGAATGCTCTCCATCTTAACGGTCTTTCTGTTCATTAGGTCAAGAAGCCTTCCAGGAGTAGCAACAATAATCTGAACTCCATTCTTCAAGTTCTTCATCTGACTCTCAATTGATGAACCTCCATAAACAGGTAAAACCTTTAGCCCATCAACGTATTTTGAGTAATCTTTTATATCATCAGCAATCTGTAAACAAAGCTCTCTTGTAGGAGCAAGAACAAGTGCTTGCGGAAACTTTTTCTTAACATCAACCCTCTGAATCAAAGGAATACCAAAAGCGGCAGTTTTACCTGTACCTGTTTGTGCAAGAGCAACAACATCGTTACCATTCCCAAGCAAATATGGAATAACAGCCTCTTGAACGGGCATAGGTTGTTCAAAGCCCATTTCACTAATAGCATAAAGTATCTCGTCCCAAACACCTAACTCTTCAAAACTCATCATAATCGTAAATAAAAAAATAACATTTGCAAAGTTACAATAAATAGCTTAAAAAATCTTGTAACTCTACTAAAATAAGCTATTGTTTATAAGCTTAAAATTTAACTATCTTATGAGTGTAAATTCAAAAATTAGTATTACATTCGTAAAATTTATTATTAACAATTATATTAACCATTTATGAGAAAAGGACTATCTTTTTTAGTGATGTTGTTAGTTTCAATATTAACTACAACATCATTTGCTCAAGATGAGCTGACAAGAGTACCCGTTTTTACAATGGGGGAGAGTGGTTCTCAGTATTATCGCATCCCTGCGATAGTCGAGACTGCTAATGGTACCTTGGTTGCAATCGCAGATCAACGCGGTAGCGAATTAGATGATTTACCAAACATCATCAGCATTGTTGCTAAAACAAGTTCTGATAAAGGGGCTTCATGGAGTAGTATTAAAACAATTGCACAGGGAGTTGCAACTGCAGGAACTACTTATGGCGATGCTGCGGCAGTTTATGACTCAGAGACAGGTAAGATTATCACAGTTTTTGTTGGTAACGAAAATTATGGATCAAACACTGTTGGACTCTGGGCATCAAACTCATCATATCCTTTGCGACTCTACAAATCAGAGAGTTCTGACAATGGAGAATCATGGACAACACCAGTTGATATTTCATCATCTATTTATAACGGAATCTACGGATCTAGTTATAACTGGATTGGAATGTTTGCCGGCTCTGGAAGTGCATTGCAACTTAAAAAAGGAGCAAATGCTGGTCGTTTGATGTTTGTTGTAGCAGCTCGTAATAACTCAACATGGGGTGGAACAATGAGCAACTATGCCGTATATTCTGATGACAATGGAGCAACTTGGCAAGTATCATCAAACGCTGCATGTACAAATGGAGATGAGGCAAAAGTTGTGGAGTTGGAGAATGGCGATATTTTAATGAGTATAAAAAATCGTAACAAAGGTTCTCGCTTGATGGCTAAATCAACAGACGGAGGAGCTACATGGACAACTGCAACAGCAAATGCTAACTTGAATGATCCAGCATGTAATGGAGATTTAGTATCATATGAAACATCTGATGGCAAACACTATTTGTTACACTCAATGCCTGCAAGCACAACAACTCGTGAGAATGTAACAGTATATTTAAGTACTGATGGTGGAGAAACATGGCCTATCAGCCGTCAAATTTATTCAGGATATTCAGCATACTCAGCATTAGAAGTATTGAATGACGGAACAATTGGTATCATTGTAGAGGAGGGTAAATGGGATTCAAATCTTCCTGGCTCAGATGGATTCAACCTTGCATACTACAACTTTACATTAGATTGGTTGTTGGAAGGTGTTGATTTTGATGCAATCGAATTGATTGATTCTGCAAAAGAATTAATTACTAAAACAGGAATAGGTTATCCAAATGCTACTGCAAGAGAGGCATTGCAATCAGCAATAGATGCGGCAGAAGAAGATACTTCAGCAGAAAATGTTGTGGCATTGCAATCAGCAATAGACAATTATTACACAACAGAAGATATTGAACGCCCAACAGTAGGAAAAGCATACGCCTTTATCTCAAAAGGAATGACAGCCGATTACTATATGTATAACAATAATGGAACATTAACATTGGCATCATATACAGAAGGAACAGAATTACCTTCTACTGCAAAATTTATTTGTGAATATGATGATACAATTGGAAAATATATGTTCAAAACATTTGATGGAGCATACTATTTGGCATATCCAACTATTGGCGGAAAATCTTGGTTAGATAACGAGAGTGCAACAGGACTTGAAGCAACAGTATCAAATGTTACAAAATTCAACATCCAAAAAATGTCACTTGCTGAAAATGTTACTGCAACAGCACAAGACTTGTTCGGATATGTTCGTATGTGGGGTTATAGAGGCTATGACAACACTAAGAATATCGATTCAGAAGGACCAATCATTGTAAAATCTTCAGCAGGAACATTTGATGGAGCATCATCAGATTACTATAATGCAAACTTCTCATCAGCATTTCAAATTAAACCAGTTTCAAAAGGAGCAAATCCCTCAGCAATCGATCGTACAAACTGGGAAGCCACAGCATCTTCATATGAGTATGACGGAGAAGGCGTAGCAGGAGGTTGGCCAAAGCACACAATTGATGGAGTTACATCAACATTCTGGCATTCAGATTATAGCGTATCTCCTATTCCTTCAGCACCTCACTGGTTACAATACAATATAGGAGCAATATATGAGATAACAGCATTTAATTATGTGTCTCGTAACGAACAATCAGCAAATATCGAGTGTAATGGAAATGTTAAAACATATAAACTATATGTAAGCAACTCAGATATATCAGCAAACCTTGATCCTGCAACATACGAACCTGTAGGTTTAACACCAGTATCAGAGGGTGAGTTTGTATATGATGGAACATCAGCTGAACATCCAGTAGAATTGCCAGAACCAGCAGAAGGACAATATGTATTCTTATTGATAACTGATTCATATAACTCTGATAAAAATACAAAATTTGGAAATTGTGCAGAGTTCTATTTAACAGGAGCACCATTAGGAGATGCATGTGTAGTATCAGTATCAGTTAATCCTGCAGAGGCAGGAAGTGCAACTGTAAATGGTGCAGAAACAGCAGAGGTAATAGAAAATTCAAAAGTTACATTGTCTGCAACACCTGCAACAGCATACAAATTTGCGAACTGGACATTAAACGGAGAGGTAGTCTCAACAGAAAACCCATATAAAGCAGATGTTACTGCTGATGCAGAATTTGTTGCAAACTTTGCAGTAAAAGAGTTAGTGTCAGTATCAGTATCAGTTAATGATGATACAATGGGAAGTGTTATCTCATCAGTAGAGGGACAAATATATGAAGGAAGTGAAGTAACTCTTACAGCAACACCTGCAGAAGGTTTTGATTTTGCAAATTGGACATTAAACGGCGAGGTTGTATCAACAGCCAATCCATATACAACAACAATTACAACATCAGCAGAGTATGTAGCAAACTTCAAAGTTAAACCCAACAAACTACAACCAACATCTGCAGTAACAACCGAGGAAGAATATCGTCCTATTGCTAATATTATTGACGGCAGCAATACTACCTATTTTGAGTCATGGGATTACCAAAAAAATGGCGCATCAGTAGGAGTAGTACTTGAGGATATTAATGTAATTGAAAAAGTTGTTATCGACTTCGGAAGTGTAGGTAATATACCCAATGAGTCTAAACTACAAGTAATGGATGCCGAAGGAACTTGGGTTGATGTTGAAAACGGAACCATTGTTAAAGGCGACAATCGTGTTGTAGAGGTAAATTGCAACAATATCCAAGGATCACAAGTACAATTGGTAATAGTATCAAAAGGATCTGCATACTTTGTAGTATATGAGTTTGAGGTATACGGAAAACCATTAGAGATCCCTGCAAGAACTATCACAGTTTCTACAAATGACGAAACAATGGGTAGTGCATATATTGAAACAGAGGGAACAACAGAAATGGTAGATGCTACAGCACCTGTAAAATTGTATGCAGTAGCAAACGAGGGATACGAGTTTGTAAACTGGACAGTAAACGGAGAGGTCGTATCAACAGAAGCATCAATAAAAGATGCAACAGAAGGCGACAAAGCATATGTAGCAAACTTTGTAGCATTAGCAACATACACAGTAAGCGTATCAGCTAACGATGCAGCGATGGGATCTGCAACAATATCTCAAGAAGGAGAAGTATTCAAATATACAGAAGTAACACTTACAGCAACAGCCAACGAAGGCTATGAGTTTGTAAACTGGACAGTAAACGGCGAAGAGGTAAGTTTATTGGAGACATACACAGTATCAGTAGTTGAATCAGCTGAGTATGTAGCAAACTTCAGACAAGCACTTGAAAAAATTGTACCTCAACAAGTCTCTACAAGCACAATATCATCATATTACGATATAAATGCTGTGGTTGATGGAAGCTTTACTACAAACTATTATGCAGCAGCTGAAGCAGGAACCTATGTTCAATTTGATTTAGCAGAAGAGACTCTTATCGGAGAGATAAAACTTTATTTGTCATCATACTATTATTACCACCCAAATTCAGGAAAAATTCAAGTATCAAGTGATGGTACTGAGTGGTCAGATGTAGAAGGTTGTTCATTTGCATATGCAGACATAACAACTAATCCAAAGAATGGACAAACATACATACCATTAGATGCAAATGGAGTATCTGCAAAATATGTACGAGTAGTAACAGATGACTACTATTATTATGAGGTAATTTATTATACAGAAATTGAGATGTATCAAGTTCCTGTAAATGTAGCACCCCGTCAAATCAGCGTATCAGTAAACGATGCATCAATGGGTACTGCATATGTAGGAACAGAGAGCGTAACATCAGTATCAAATCAAACAGGAGCAGTAAGAATCGTAGCAACAGCAACAGAGCACGCATACCGTTTTGTAAATTGGACAGTAAACGGCGAGGAAGTAGCAACAACTCCAACATTTGTTGACCGCACAGAGGGCGACAAAGCATATGTAGCAAACTTCGAGGCAAAACCAATCTACACAGTAGGCGTATCATCAGCAACAGCTAAGAGAGGATCAGCAACTTGTGATGCAGCAGAAGTAGTTTACGAAGGCGATGTAGTAACATTCACAGCAACCCCAGCAGACGGATACGGATTCATCAACTGGACAGTAAACGGAGAGGAAGTATCAA
>JAZONU010000286.1:0-18540 GCA_045654605.1 Candidatus Caccoplasma sp.
CAACAAGCACTTGACGATGAGGCAAATCGTGATCGTATCATGGCTAACGTAACAGCTAAATACGAAATTATCAAAGGATTGGATTTGCAAGCTCGTGTAAGTTTGGACAAAACAATGGATAAGAGCTACAACTATCGCCAACCTTCAATTTGGGCAGACCAAAACCAATATGCTTTTGCTAACTACTATAGCGGTGAAAGTTCTTCAAGAGATATCTACTCTGACTACTTGTTAACTTACAACAAAGAGTTCAAAAACATCTCTTTCAACGCAACATTAGGAGCAAGTTTCAAGAGAACTAAATCTTCAAATACATCAATCACTAAATGGACCGACTCTACATTCGTTTATCCTAACATGGCATGGCCAAGCTTAGGAAGCAACATGTCAGGTAACGCTAAAGACATCTTGTTGAGTGCAAGTGCATCAGGAGAAAACACTAACTGGGAAACAGCAATTTTTGCAACAGCGCAAGTAGGATTCTGGGGTAAAGCATACATCGACGCATCGTTCCGTAACGACTGGTCAAAAGCTTTCCAACAATTTACAACTGACGGTGGCTACAAATCATTTGCATACTGGTCAGTCGGAGGTAACGTCCTTATCGACCAATTGCTACCACGCAAATTGCGTAATGCACAACAAATGAAACTTCGTGCATCATACTCAGTAGTAGGTAACTCAATTCCTTTGTCTGATTACAATGCACAAACAATCGACCCATTGACTGGTGCAATTTCAGCTCGTCCAGCATCATTCGACGATCCTAAACCTGAGACAACAGAAGGTATCGAGGTTGGATTCGATGGAGTATTCTTCAAAAATAAATTTGACTTTGATGTTACATTCTATCAAAACACCATGTCAAACCAATACTTGAACATCACTACTGCATCAGGACAATCTAAACCTATCAACTCTGGTAAAGTTCGTAACCGTGGAGTTGAGTTCACAGGAAACTACCACATGAAATTTGGTAAAGACTTCCGTTGGACAACAGGTATTAACCTTGCATACAATGACAACAAAATTCTTGAGACATATACTCCAGCAGACGGAGGTCAAGTTGAAATCGTAATCGGAGCATCATCATTTGCTATCCAATCTAAATATAAAGTAGGTGGATCATACGGTGACCTTTACGGAAAAGATTTCTTGTACAATGCAGATGGTCAAATAGTATTAGACTCAGAAGGTCGTCCAATGTTCGACTCAAAATACAATAAATTTATCGGTAACACTACATCAAGATTTACATATGGTTGGAACAACACATTCTCTTGGAAAGGTCTATCAGTATATATGTTGATTGATGGTAAAGTAGGCGGTAAAGTTGTATCATTGACTGAGGCTGACTTAGACTACTACGGACTATCACAACGCTCAGCAGATGCTCGTCTATCAGGTGAAACAATGGTATGGGATGGAGTAGAGGTTGCAGCAGTAACTCTTCCAACAGGACAACAAGTTCCTGCTCGTGCATACTATGAGGCAGTAGGAACAAACCAAACTGAATGTATCTACGATGCATCTAACATCCGTTTCCGTGAGATTTCAGTAGGTTATACATTCTACGATTTGTTTGGTGTATCTAAAAACCTTTCAATCTCATTGGTTGGACGTAACTTAGGATTTATCTATAAAAACGCTCCAGTTGATCCAGATATCTCAATGACAGCGGGTAACAACTTCGGTGGTGTAGAATCATACGCATTGCCTACAACACGCAGTTACGGATTTAATGTTAAACTTACATTCTAATGTAAATAAACGAGAAAAGATATGAAAATTATGAATAAATCAATTTCAATATTCGCAACTTTGTTTGTAGCGATGTTTCTCTTCTCTTGTGGCGAAAAGCAAACATTGAAAATGTGGCAAATCGTCGATGAGTCGCAAGATGTTACAAACCAAGGAGAAGGAACAGTTGATATAACTGTCCTAAAAGGAGAGTTGCAAAGTGCATTGACTGATCCAAAGACTGGTGTATTGGCTACAAGTGCACACGGTTACCAATATTCAAATGCTAATACAGTTGATGTATTCGCAGGATATACAACAGTAAGCCGTAGTGACTTTCAATACGGTCCTGCATTGTTCCACACTTATCAATGGCCTAATGGTTATTATGGTTCAGCATGTAGCGTAGGTCCTACAAGTGCATTGTATAATACTTATACTTATGCTGAGAGCTTAGGAGTACCTGAGTACAAAGCTATTGCACAAATTGTATATGCTCAAACTGCACTTCACGCAGTAAACAACGCAGGTTGTGTACCTTACGATGACAACCGTAAACTTAAAGTATCTCGTCCTTTGACTTACTATACTCAAGAGGAGACATACAACGCTATTTTGTCAGACTTGAATGAAGCAATAGCAACTCTTAAAGAGGTTCAACCAGGAAAAGATGCTTTGATTGAAGTAGAGGGTGATTCATATGATAAAGGAGATGCAACTTATGCGTTTTCTGAGTATCGTTGGGAAAAATGGGTACAACTTGCAAATACTGTAAAATTGCGTATTGCAATGTACTTATCTAAACCAAATCCAGCACTTGCAGAGCAAGTTGCTACAGAGGCTATAAATGATGAGATAGGTCTTCTATCTGAAGATTTCGGACCAGCATTCAAACAAGGAAACACACAACACCCATACTATCAAATCTCAGCTTCAAACGATGGAGGTTGGGCAGATAGCCGTATGAATGCCTCTTTTGAGAATATCTTGAAACGTACAGGTTCTCCTTTGATCGATAAATACTTCAAAAAGAACCTTGATAAAGTAACAGATAAAGTAACAGGTACAACTACTAAAAAAGATGCTGACTACTATGGAATCCGTCAAGGAACAAATGTTGGTATCAAAACTTCCGGGCAAGGTTATTACAATTTCTCAGAAGCTTCAGTAGCATTTAAATATGTGCGTCAAGCATGGGTAACAAAAGAGGAGGTTATCTTCTTGAAAGCTGAGGCTGCATTGCGTTGGGGATTAGGTGATCCTAAAGCACTATATGAGGAAGGTATTCGCTCAATTTTTGCTAAATTTGATTTGTCTTCAAAAGTAGATGCTTACCTTGCACAAACTAAAGTTGTACAACAAAAGAAAGGTGGTAAATTTTACGATATTGACTATGTTGATATCTTGAATTCAGCAAATAACCTTCCTGGACGTTTGAATATTTGTGTAGCATGGAACGATGCTGATGATATGGAAACCAAATTGGAGAAAATCATGACTCAAAAATGGATTTCGATATTCCCTAACGGAAACGAGGCATGGGTAGATTATCGTCGTACAGGTTATCCACGCTTGTTCCCATCTGTTCAAGCATGGCAAGGTGTACCTTCTTTCCCAGTTGAGTTGCAATTGCGTCGTGTACCACACGATGAGAGTGATGAGAACATCCTTCTTTATGACCTTCCAAACATTGAAAAAGCACTTTCAATCTTCGGAGAGCCAGGAGAGAATGCAGGTGGTCAACGTCTATACTTTGAGGGAGATCCAGCAGAGTACCCATATGTATATGATGAGGTTACTGGATGGCCTATACCTAAAAACTTTTAATAATAAAGAAAGTAAATACATAACAATATGATAGCAAGAAAATTATTATTATCGGCATTTGCTTTACTAACCATCGCATTTGTAGGTTGTAAAGATGATGAACCCGAGTTTGTTGCTCTTAATGTTGAGGCTAAAGAAATCGTAGAGGGTCAAGAGTACCAATTCTATGTGGAGTCTTATCAGGGAACAATCACTTGGAGCATCGATTCTGAAGAAGTGGCAACTATCGACCAAACTGGTAAAGTTAAAGGTGTGAGTGTTGGTACCACTAATGTACGCGCTCTTCTTTCAAATGGAACAAACTTAATGGCTGTTCTTACTGTAAACGGAAGAGGTCTTGAATCTGACTCTATTTCAGTTTCAGTTGAGACCATAAAATTAGCACCTAATGCTGTTGCTAAATTTGGTATTGATGTTGTAAAGAAAGAATATCTTGATTCAGAGTTATATCCTTTACATGTTTCTGTTGACGCTGCTTTTAAAGCGTCTGAGATTGAGGAAGAGATTCCTAATCCTGCAACAGTTGAGGCAGTACTTCGTGCAGATAGTACAGGATACGATGTTACTTTAAACGCAGGTAGCGTAAAAGCTGACTATATCTGTAAAATAACTCTTGGAGATTTCGAGCAAGAGGTTTCTGTATCAGTTGATTATGGTGTATATCTATCACATAACTTAATCAATCCTGATAATCTAAACGAGGGAATAGGTTTGTTAACTCGTAAAACTATATCTTTAGGAGAAACTTTGAATTACTCATTCTTCTGCTACTTGGATGGAGCATCTGATGAGCAAGCTCAAGCAGTAAGAGAAATACTTACAAATAAAGATAACTACATCATTGATGGATTGACTCTTGATATGAGTGATATAACAATTGATGAGTCTTCTGAAATTTGGAAAGTAAACATGTCTTTGACATCAACAGCTAAAACTTACGAATCAGGTATTGTTTCTCTTACAGTTGAAGATAAAACTCTTGATCTTAACTTAACTTGTGATGATGGTAAAAACTTCTCTGAGCTTTATATATCATTTGAGGATATTTACACATACAGTGAGGAGACAAAAACAGGTAGCCGTAAATTAGATAACAGTTATCTAAAATATATAGGTGGAAATACTGCAAACGACGAACCAGAAACATTCAAAGTTATTGTATGGTACACAATGTCTCCTGACGATCGTGGAGATTTCATCGATTGGAACTTGACAATGCCTCAAGGAGCAAATGCACCTGTTAAATACATAGGTATGCAAAAGATCAATACTAAACAATTTGAGTTTGAGTTTATGGTTAATGCAGCAGGTACAGCAAACATCGGTTTCACAATTGAGAACCCCAAAGCTGATGATCCTACATTGACAGAGTCTGAGAAAGAGTTCTATGAGAAATATCGTACACAAACAATCACTGCTCTTGTAAGTGTAGTTGATCGCAACACAGTTGATGTTGAGAGCGTAGTGTTTGTTGACGATGCTGATCCTCTTGTAGCTGAGGTTATCACATCTCAAGAGACAACAGCTGGAGCTGTGCCTCTATACACTTATATTTTACCTGAGGAGTCTGCTGGTCCATGGCCTTCAGTTTTCAGTTTAGAGTGTAGCAATGGTGCAGAGGCAACTGTTAAACAAGGTGGTGTTGATGAGTCTGGTAACGATGTAACACCTGAGTTGTCAATTACACACGCAGGAACAATTCTTGTTACAGCAACTTCAAAAGATAAAACTGCAACTTTAGAGGTAACTGCAAAATTGAAGATTGACCAAACTGCTTCTGGAGATAAACTTCAAATCCAAACAGATAAGAACGAGTACACTCCAGGTGAAACAGACAAAGTTAAAGTATTGCTTCGTTCAGCATACAGTGTTTATGACAATGAGTACACTTGGGTATCAAGCAATCCTGACGTTGTTGAGATAGATGCAGAGGGTAATATCGTAGCTAAAGCAGACGGAACTACAACAATCACTGTTTCAATAACTGATGACTTTGGTTATACTGCAACAGCAACTAAAGAAATTTCAGTACGTTCAGTATCTGCAGATGCTAACTTCGACGATTCTGAATGGGATGGATATAATGTAATCGACCTTGGAGAGGGTGGTACATATTACATTGACACCGAAGAAGGTTCAGACGATCTATTCACATTCGTATTAGATACTGAGTTGATTGGTGATGGAGTTTATACAGTAGGTACAGACTTCACAGGAACTGTTAACTTCCCATCTAACGATACATTTGATATCGTAGGAGGTACAATAACAATTTCTGGAGATGAGTGGACATTTAATCTACAAGTATCTAACTCTTCAGCATCAGGTTCAGTAACAGGAACAAAAACTTATGTGTTCTTAGGAGAGTAATTAAATAAAACCTCTATATGATAAGAGAGTTACTTCGGTAACTCTCTTATTTTTTTCACCCTTTTAATTACAAAATAGTATAATGTTTGTAATGCTAATAGGCTAAATCGTTCACTTTTCCCCTCTTTGTCATTAGCCTAATAAAAGATAACACCCTAACCATTTTGTATTTTACAAACATCATATTAGGGAATTTATTGCCAATGGCTCTTTTCTATATCTTTGTCTTGCTTAAAATCTAAAGGTTAAATTAATATTTATCGTAGGCTACTATATTCTAATAATCAGTGAGAGGTTTGTTGTTCTACTGTATAGCATTTGTTGTTAATAAGCCAAACCTAATAAATGGTATCTATTGCCCGTTATTAAGCATAAAAGGATTACCCGATTTTAGGTAATCCTTTTATGCTTATTTGTATATATCTATTTATCTATAATAGTCCTGCATCAATAGCTGTAACTCTAAACTCAGTTCTACGGTTTATTTGGTTTGCTATCTCAATATCTTCTTCCGATAGAGTATTTATATACTCTTCATTAAGAATAGTACCTTCGTGGAATTGAGGATAAAGTTTATTAAGTTTTTTGGTGATGGTAACAGGCATACTCTCGCCATAACCTTTTGCGGTTAGACGCTCTTTTGCTATACCATTCTTTATAAGGTATTCTATAACTGCTTCTGCACGGCGTTGTGATAGGGATTGATTATACTCCTCTGCTCCTTTAAAGTCGGTATGAGCTCCCATCTCTATCGAGATATTAGGATTGTCGTTAAGAGTCTTTATAACCTCGTTAAGAGCAGTTTCAGACTCTTCGCGAAGAGTTGCCTTATCAAAGTCGAAGAAAATATCATCAACAGGTATGGGCTTACCTATAGAGGAGAGAACAAAATCAACCCAATATGTCTCATTTTGCTCTTCAGACAAAGTTGTTAGTTCTGCACTTGAATTTAGATACCCACCACAACCTGCCATCATAACATAATCTGTGCTAAGGTTAAGCGGAAATTTAAAATAACCATCATCTTGAGCATACTCTTTAAGGTTTGTGCCATCTCTGCCGACAATTCTAATAACAGCACCAGGTATCGGTTCGTCGTCATAATCAACCACATAACCCTCAATCCATACCTCAATCATAGGTAGTTCAAACGAATAAATATGGTCATATCCTCGTGCGTCATTTCTATTAGAACTTAAATAGCCTCTGTCATTAGCCATAAACATAATGCCAAAATCATCAGCAGCAGAATTTATAGGCGCACCCATATTTTGTCTATGCCAATTGCCAACTTCATCCTTATACGCAACAAAAATGTCTAATCCTCCTAATCCTGGATGTCCGTTTGAAGAGAAATATAAATCTCCATTCTTTCTAACAAAAGGAAACACCTCGTCATAAGGAGTATTCACCTCAGGACCAAGATTTTCCAACTCCGTCATATCTTTTAGAGATACCCTCCATATATCCTTACCTCCGTAACCTCCAGGCATATCAGATGTAAAATATAGCCAATCTGTACCGGGCATAACTGCGGGATGAGCACAGATAATTGTTGAATCTATTGTGATAGCAACTCTTTCTCCTTTTTTCCATGTCGCATCAGAACGAGTAGATTGATATATCGAAACGTATGTATCGCTATTTGCATTTGTCGATTCAGCAATAGAGTAGTACATAATTTGTCCATCATCAGAGAAAGATATAATACCTTCATCGTTCTCGGTATTAAGTTCTCCCTCTACTGGTTCAGGTTTAGACCAAATTCCTTTGTCATTTTTTTCTGAAAAGAAAATATCGTTATTCTTGAGTCCTGTAATAGGACTTTTATCTTTACCCGTTGCTTTATCATTTGTGGAGGTAAAGTATATTTTACTTTCATCCTCTAACGTAAACATCGCACAACATTCACTACGGCGAGAATTGAAAAGATTTGCTTTTTTTACAACAAATCGGGTAGGATGTTCTTTTTGCTCTAATCCAAACGAACAGCCTTTCAGTCCGTTTACGGCCATTAAATTGTTAGGCGAAAATGATAAAAATGTCTCATAGTTTTTTACGGCATCAGCATATTTACCCTGTTTATGTTGTTCTGTTGCTAAATATAGATATGCAGTGCTATCGGGGTAACCATATCTAATAGCATTTTGAAATGCTGCAGCGGCACGAGGAGAGGAGTTTATAAAACGATAACAAGTTCCAAGACTATAAGCAATTCGCCCTCTTAAAGCTCTCTCTTTTGTGGCTGATGTTTTGTTATAAACTCTACGATAGGTATCGGCAGCCGCAAAATACTCTCCTCTTTCAAATTGAGCATCGGCAGTACTTAACTTTGCAGGATGGCAACCCCACAAAGATATAATAACTATTATTGCTAAAGCTCCTTGAAGAAATCTCATATAAGAATTACGAAAAAACCACCTATTTATTATATATCAAGGCTATAAAATATGAGAAACTTTATTTAGAGTTAAAAGCAATAATAAAAGTTATAAAAAGTTTTTTTTACTCTTAACTCTTAGCTCTTAACTCTTTTATAAACTATCTACTTCTCCAAAAATCGCTATATTTCATAGCAACATCAATGTAGTTATGATGTTTCTCCACAAATTTGCGACTATTTTCACCAATCTCCTTAATGCTTTCAATATTTTCAACAAGGCTTAAAAATTTGTTATAAATATCATTCTTATCAGGAATTGGATTTATAATAGGCATATTCTTCTCTTCTTTAAGAATAGAGTATATTTCTGGTTCTCCACCACTAATAGTAACCATTCCCTTAGCCATGCCAAGAAGTCCGTTCATTCCGGGAGAGTATGAATATAATTGATCAACAAGGATATTGCATCCGTTCATGACCTCCATATAAGAAGAGTATGGAAGCGATTCAACAACTTTAAATTCACAAATATCTTTATGCTTGTTGCAAATTTCATTAAGAATTTCACTCATAATATCGCAACCTTTTAAGTGTATCTTTGATTTTTGTACACCCATAAAGAATTTTGCTTTACCATCATAAATAGCAGCAGGTTTAATCTCATCTGTATTTATAGGCAATGGTATATATTCGCTTTTATATCCCCAAATATTTTCGTAAGCAACCTTATATTCGTATAAACATGAAATGATACCATCGCATTTCTCCGCAATATTTTCATTAAGGTCTTTCAGTGGAGATTTTGTCCAATTTACATTATTTTCGGGAAGTTCCTCTTTCATGCCGGGGACAATAAAATCCGAGTATCGGAATTTATTCTCCAAACAAGCCTTTGTGTAGTAAAAGTCAGTTCCAAAGGCACCTAAAAAAACCTTTCTGTTATGCTTTTTTAAGTAGAGGAATATTTTTAGGATATCATTAGCGTTTAATTTCAGAAATACTGGGGAAATAACCTGAACAACATCAAATCCTTTTAACTTGTTCATATTCCGAAGAATATCAAGTCTGTATTTGATCTTGTGCAAAAAAGAGTTGCCATTTAAAGATATATCAATATCTCTCCTGTTCCCTTGCCATCCACAACCGTCAGAAACTACAACAACCTTATGCCCCAATGACCTTAAACCTTTTGCAAGAGTCCAGTGTAAGTTGCTATATTCTCCAATCAATAAAATCTTCATAAGATTTTTGTTTAAAAAACTAATTCTTTACAAAGTTAAACAAATTTATTACCTTTGCCAACACATATAATATTAAACTCTATGAAAAATATAAGAATTCTTTTGATTGCAATTTTTATCTCTGTTGTAACAATTTCATGTAGTAATAATGGGATATACAAACTTTCAGATTATGGTATATATCCTAATACAGGAGAGGATATTACAGAGAAATTGTCTGAAGTCTTAGAAATTATTAGAGAGGAACAGGGAGGAAAGACCGCAACACTTATTTTTGATGCGGGAGATTATGATTTTTATCCTAAAACAGCCATAGAAAAGGAGTATTATATCTCAAATCACGATCAAGATAATCCTAAAAAAGTGGCTATGGTTATCGATAATATGTCAAATTTAACCATAGATGGACAAGGTGCAAATTTCTATATGAATGGAAGAATGTTGCCAATAGCAATGGTTAATTGCGAAAACTGCACAATCAAAAATCTATCAATAGATACACGTATTCCTCAAATAACCCAAATAACGGTAGTAGAGAATAATATTCAAGAAGGGACAATAATATATCGATTAGCTTCAAATACTAAATATAAGATTGATGAAGATAAACGTCTTATAACATACGGAGATAATTGGGAAGTACATCCTATTGCAGGAATTGCATTTGATGGGAACACAAAACATATTGTTTATCAAACAAGTGATATTTCGGTAGGAACAGATAATGTCGAAGAGATAGAACCCTATTTGATAAAAGCCCCTTGGAAAAATGAAAAGTTAAAAGAGGGAACAATAGTTGCGTTACGAAACTATGCTCGACCAACCCCAGGTATATTTATGAGTCAGAATAAAAACACCACAATAGAAGATGTTACTGTACACTATGCGGAGGGAATGGGATTGCTGGCACAACTTTGTGAGAATATAACATTGAATGGTTTTTCTGTATCAATACGAGAGGGAAGCGGAAGATATTTTACTACTCAAGCCGATGCAACACACTTCTCTGCATGTAAAGGGAAAATATCATCAATAAAAGGACTTTATGAGGGAATGATGGATGATGCAATAAATGTACATGGAACATATTTGCGAATAACCGAGCAACTCGCTCCAAATGTTGTAGTAGGACAATATATGCACCCACAGGCATACGGATTTTATTGGGGAGGCAAAGGGGATAGTGTTCAGTTTGTAAAATCTTCAACGATGGAGCTTATCTCTGGAAATATAATAACCGATATCGTACCATATGACAAAAACACTATTGCAGGAGCAAAACTCTTTAAAATATCTTTGAGAGATGAGGTGGCTGACGATATAGCATCGGGAGATTACGGAATAGAAAACCTTGAATGGACGCCAGAGGTATATTTTGCAGACAACACCATACGAAACAATAGAGCAAGGGGAACGCTATTTAGTACGCCAAAGAATGTTGTTGTTGAACGAAACTTATTTGATCACACATCCGGAACAGCAATTCTTCTGTGTGGCGACTGCAACGGTTGGTTCGAGACAGGAGCATGTAGAAGTGTCGTGATAAGGAACAACCAATTTATCAACTCTTTAACCAATATGTTCCAGTTTACAAATGCAATAATCTCTATATATCCCGAGATACCTAATCTTGCTGCTCAAGAAAAATATTTCCATGGAGAAGATGGTAAGGGTGTTGTTATAGAGAAAAATACATTTGAAACATTCGATCGTCCCATTGTGTATGCAAAATCGCTTAATGGATTGCAATTTAAAGAAAACACAATATTGGAGAATAATGATTATCCACCTTTCCATTGGAACAATAAACGATTTTTATTTGAAAAGGTAATAAATGTTCAAATAGAAAATAACAATTTCAGAGAGGGATTTGACGAGGCAAAAGATATAGAGTTCCGAAATTAATCTAATAAATAGTGTTTCATAAATTCTCTGAAAATATAGCAGGGGTATCATTACCGCAAAAATTCAATAACCCATTCAGATATACACCTCATCTGCTATGTCGTATGGCAGCAGATGAGGTTAAAAACTATATATATAGTAGAAAAGAGTGGAGCGATGAACTTGCAGAAGGAAAGATGTTTGGAGTATTGGTGGTTGAAAATCAAGAAGGAGAAGTAGGATATCTTGCTGCCTTCTCAGGATTATTGGCAGGAGATAATATGCACCCATATTTCGTTCCAGCCATATATGATATGTTATCACCCGAATCCTATTTTCAAGTAGAAGAGAGAAGTATATCTAATATAAATCGAGAGATTGAAGATATAAAACAGAGTAATGAGTATAACGACGCATACGACAATTACGAAAAGGGGTTGAATGAGATAGAGAAAGAGATTGAGGAGTTTCGTTCTTTAGCAAAATTAAATAAAGATATACGCCATCAAAAACGAGCAACCACAACACTCACACCCCAAGAAGAGGCACAATTGATAAGAGAGAGCCAATTTGAGAAGGCAGAGTTGAAACGTCTGACAAAACGTCTAAATGAACGAGAATTGGAGTTGAGAAACAATATATTACTCTTTGAGAATAAGATAAATTTATTAAAGCAAGAGAGAAAAGAGCGTTCATTTCAATTGCAAACATGGTTATTCATTCAATTCAGATTATTCAATGCAAAAGGTGAAAGAAAAGATTTAATAGATATATTCTATAAACACAGTAATCAACTTCCACCAGCAGGGGCAGGGGAGTGTGCAGCACCAAAATTGTTGCAATATGCTTATGTAAATAACCTCAAACCTTTACAAATGGCGGAGTTTTGGGTTGGAAAATCTCCAAAAGGAGAAATTCGGGTGGATGGTAATTTTTATCCCTCATGCAAAAGCAAATGTTTACCAATACTAACCTATATGTTAGAGGGGTTAGATATTGAACCATTTGAGTGTGATAGTGATGCTAAACTTCAGAATATAAGGGTTGTATATGAAGATGATTATCTGTTAATTGTTGATAAGCCCGAAGGCGTTCTCTCTGTACCAGGGAAAATAGATGCACTTTCGGTACAAGATTGGGTTCGTAGCACATATCTTAAAAGCAATGACTCATACGTTGTGCATCGTTTGGATATGGCAACATCAGGACTTCTTGTTATTGCAAAATCAATGGATGTGTATAAACTTATGCAGAAGATGTTCTCTTTGCGTAGAGTTGTAAAAGAGTATATAGCAGTGGTAGAGGGTCATCTTAATAGTAAGGAGGGAGAGATCAACCTACCATTAATACTCGACTATGAGAACAGACCTGCACAGAAGGTTGATTATGAAGATGGTAAAGAGGCAATAACAAAGTATAAAGTATTGTCAGAATATATAGAGGACGGAGTAGTATATACAAGAATACTTTTGATGCCCGTAACCGGAAGAACACATCAGTTAAGAGTTCATATGGCACATCCACATTCGTTGGCGACACCAATAGTTGGAGATGAGATTTACGGAACTCCCAAAACAAGGCTGATGCTACATGCATCATCTTTAGCCTTTACGCACCCCATAACAGAAGAATATTTGCATATCGAAGCAGCAGTACCATTTTAGAATATTTGCTGAAAAATTACTATATTTACAAAAAAAATATACCAGATGAAACTTAATATACTAATATCAACGCATAACGAGAAGGTGGTAAATGTACCATCTTTGCTTTTGCCTGAGAGGGAGGATGTTAGTTATGTTATTTCATATCAATATACCGATGAGCAGATGTTGGCTCATATTCCCCAAGAGTTAAAACGAAGTGATATAAAGTTCATCCCAATGGAGGGATTGGGTCTGTCAAAGAACAGGAACAATGCTCTTCGTTATGCCGATGGAGATATAGCGCTTATTGCAGATGATGATGTTTCCTATACCGATGAGAATATAGATAAAATAATAGAAGTATTCACACAAAATCCGCAAACAGATGTAGCTCTGTTTAAAATAAAGACACTTGATACCGATCCACCAATGAAACGCTATCCCCTTACTAAGGGTAGGTATAAGCCTGTAAAGGGATATTACCCCTCTTCAATTGAGATAGCATTTCGTATATCAAAAGTAAAAGATAAGATATATTTCGATGAGAGGTTTGGGCTTGGTTCAGATTATTTGAACAGCGGAGAGGAGGAGATATTCATAAGAAGCTGTTTTAATAACTCTTTGCAAGTAGATTTTTATCCTTATTACATAGTAACGCACCCCTATCAATCAACTGGGAAAGATCGTTATTCGCAAAAAAGTTTACGTTCTCACGGAGCTGTATCGTCATATTTGTATGGCTTATCAGCATATATACGAATGATAAAATACTCGGTATTTACATCAGTTAAAGGACGCTCAAATATATTTACACTATTAAAAAACACCTTATGGGGAGTGGTGTATGAACGCCGTACGCGTAAAAAATAGGGATGCTATGAGTAAATTATTTTCAATAATAATACCGGTTCATAATCGCGAAAAGTACATAAAGGATACTTTACGTTCTGTTGTAGGACAAGATTATAGGCCAATACAGTTAATATTGGTAGATAATAACTCTGAAGACATCTCCATTCCCGAAGCAAAGAAATATCTTTCACAGTATGAAGATGAAAAATTTATAGTAACATATACAACAGAGAATAAGGTAGGAGCTTGTGCAGCACGCAATAAAGGAGCTTCTCTTTCCAAAGCACCATATATGATGTTTCTCGATGATGATGATACTCTATCGAACTATAGTGTAGTATCTCGCATAGTAGAACATTTTGAAAGCAGTGGAGCCAATATTGTAGGATTTAAAGCACAACATTACTACTCTTTCGATAAAAAGAAGATAAGACATTTCTCCTTCACAAATGACATAAAAGAACAGATTTTACACTGTATGTTATCAACCCAATGTTATGCAATAGAACGGGCGTTTTATGAAAAGACAGAAGGTTGGGATGAGAGAATAAAAAGGTGGCAAGATTGGAACTTAGGAGTAAGGATAATGTTGTTGAATCCCAAAATAGAGTGGATAAAAGATGCTCCATTAGTAAATATAAGAGTTCATGCAAATAGCATAACAGGGAGTGGGTACTTGCACTCTCAAAAGGCACTTGAAGAGTCTATAATATTTACAGCCAAAGCAGTAGAGGATAGTAATATTGACAATAAAGAGAGTGTAATATCATCAATATACGGACGTTTGCCAATATTGGCTGCACACTATTTTAGAGAGGGGGGTAGAGCAATATCTATCCAAACTATAAAAAAATACATGAGTTATGTCAATTTAACCATGCTTCAAAAAATGGTTGTAATAATTCTCTATCTATATACAATATTGGGAGGGCGAGGAGCTGGTAGAGTAATAAACAAATTAGAAGTTAAACTCAACAAAACAAAATGAAGAGTAATATTGAAGTATCTATAGTAATACCTGCATATAATGCAGAAAAATATATATTAAGATGTATTAATAGTATAATGGAGGCCTCTCTAAAAGAAGATACATTTGAGATTATAGCCATAGATGATTCCTCTACCGATACCACACACGCAATATTGATGCGATTGAGTGAGGAGATACCTCAATTAAAGGTATATCGACGTCAGAAATCGGGACCGGGAGGAGCCAGAAATTTAGGATTGAACTATGCCAAAGGACGTTACATAATGTTTGTAGATATAGACGATCACCTAAATTCTAAAAATTTATCTCATTTCGTAAATACGTTGTTGCCAATGTATGATCACGATATAATAGGGTTTGACTATTTAAAGGTTGACGAGGAGGGTAACGAAGCTAATATAACCAAAAACATCTTACCTTATTGTAGAGAGATGAGTGGGGCGGAGTATATGAATATTCAAGCACCGCAAAGTGTATTGTGGGGATATGTATATCGACGAAAATTTTTATTGGAGAATAGTTTAAAATTCATTGAGAAGAATATTCACGACAATGAATATTTCTTAATACGTTCGTTCTGTTTAGCAGAGAGAATAACATTTATACCAACACAAATCTATTATTATCATCACGCCATTCCCGGTTCATTATCAAACAAACCCGATGAAACACATCAAGAACTATACGTAAAACAGCTATTGGATGTAATAACCCAGCTACAGAAGTTTGGATTTATGTTAGGTGACCCGCTATCAGAGGAGGGGTTGGAACGAAAATTAAATCTCCTTACGGCACGATTATTAAGAAGACTGATAGCACGAGATTATAGCGAAGAGTTCATCGAAGCGACATTGCAAGAGTTAGAGAAAATGGAGCTATATCCACTGCATAAAGCAAAATATAGTTTGCGTTATAGAATGTTGAGAGTAGCAACAAAAACCCCTCACAAACTTCTTGAATGTAAGGGGTATAAAAAATCGAAGATAAAAAACAAACTAACGCAATACTTTTTAAGTGTTTAGATTTTAAAGTTTTAATCCATCAAGCAATTTAACATATAGTTCAATAGCCTCTCTTATTTCGTGGCAATAGATAAATTCATCGGCTGTGTGCGAACGAGCCGAATCTCCTGGTCCTATTTTAATTGAGGTATATGGCATAAGAGCCTGATCCGATAACGTAGGAGAACCAAAAGGTTTTAAGCCTAACATCTCGCAACGTCTTACAAATGGATGGTTTATATCTATGCTCGATGAGTTAAGTCTTGTAGAACGAGGCACAAATTCGCATTCAGGGAATTTCTCTTTCAAAATCTCTAAAATTTCAATATTAGAGTACGAACCGTTAGGTCTTACATCAATCATAAAAGAGCATACATCAGGAATGACGTTGTGTTGAGTTCCAGCGTTAATTCCGGTAACACTCAGTTTAACCTCACCTAAAAGATCTGAAACTTTATTGAATTTAAACTCTCTAATACCATTAATAACGTCAATAGCTTTATATATAGCATTAACCCCCTCATTTCTGGCAGCATGACCCGAAACACCTTTAACCGAACAATCTAAAACCATCAAACCCTTTTCGGCAGCAGCAGGTTGCATATTTGTAGGTTCTCCAACAATGGCAAAAGAGATGTTAGGGAGAAGTTTAATCAAACTTTCCATCCCGTTCTTGCCCGAAACCTCCTCTTCGGCAGAAGCAGCAAATATAAGATTAAACTCTTGTTTACTCTCAGCTAAAATCCTGAAAGTCGAAAGTAACGAAACAACCGAAGCTCCTGCGTCATTGCTCCCTAAACCAAATATAGCATCCTCCTCTTCAGACGCAGAATAAGGGTTCCGTTTCCACCCTTCAACAGGTTTTACTGTATCTATGTGAGAGTTTAGAAGTATTGTATGTTTAGATGAATCAAAATTTTTACTTGTTACCCAAATATTATTATTGCATCTATTAATCTCATAGGAATTAAGCCTATTATTAATAAAATCAAATATAACATCGGCAACCGCCTTCTCCTCTCTGCTGTGTGATGGAATAGAAATCATCTCTTTTAAAAGAGATATGGCGTCGTAGAAAATTTCGTCATTTATAGAACTATTCATAGTTATTAAACTTTATTTCGCGAAAGTAGTAAATAAATTTTGTTTAACCCCCACTTTTGGTTAACTTCGCACCATAAAATCGATATAAAATGGAAATAAAAGGAAAAGTAGTATTAGTATTGCCACAACAAAGTGGAACAAGTCAGGCAGGTAATCAGTGGAAAAAGCAGGAATTTGTAATAGAGACACAAGAGCAATTTCCTAAAAAGATATGTATGACACTCTTTGGAGATAGAGTAGATCAATACCCCGTTGCAGTAAATGATGATATTGTAGCAAATATCGATATCGAGAGTCGTGAATATAATGGACGTTGGTACACAAATGTAAATGCATGGAAAGTAGAGAAAGCATCAGCACAATCAGCAACAGCACCAGCTCCTGCACCAATGCCCGATTTCAATCCTCAATCAGAAACAGATGATTTACCTTTCTAAAAATCATTAATAAAAACAACAAAGGGGTAGCAAATTTGCTACCCCTTTGTTATGTTATTAAAATAGGTTTATTATTTAACACCATTCACTTCAACAGTGTTGTTTATCTTTTTAACCAATCCTTGAAGAACACAACCAGGACCAACCTCAGTAAATGATGTAGCACCATCGTTAACCATATTCATAACCGATTGAGTCCATCTAACAGGAGCTGTTAATTGAGCAACCAAGTTCTCTTTAATAATATCGGGGTTAGTCTCTGCTTGTGCAGTTACGTTTTGATAAATAGGACATTTAGGAGTTTTGAACTCTGCTTTCTCAATAGCAGCAGCAAGTTCTTCTCTCGCAGGTTCCATAAGAGGAGAGTGGAATGCTCCACCAACTTTTAGCTTAAGAGCACGTTTTGCACCAGCCTCTAAAAGCTTTTGGCAAGCAGCGTCAATCGCAGCCTCTTCTCCTGAGATAACCACTTGTCCTGGGCAGTTATAGTTGGCAGCAACAACAATACCCTCTTTAACCTCTGCACAAATCTCTTCTACACGTTCGTCAGAAAGATTAAGCACAGCAGCCATTGTTGAAGGAGTTATCTCGCAAGCCTTTTGCATAGCCGAGGCACGAGCAGCAACAAGTTTAAGACCCTCTTCAAAAGATAGAGCACCGGCGGCAACCAACGCCGAAAATTCACCAAGAGAGTGTCCTGCTGTCATATCTGGTTTAAAATCTTCGCCCATGCTTTTTGCCAAAGCAACAGAATATAAGAAAACGGCAGGTTGAGTAACCTTAGTTTGTTTAAGATCTTCATCTGTTCCGTTAAACATAATATCAGCAATATCAAAGCCTAATATCTCATTAGCTTTATCAAACATTGCTTTAGCTTCACTATTATTCTCGTAAAGTTCTTTGCCCATACCTGGGAATTGCGATCCCTGTCCGGGAAATACAAATGCTTTCATATATTATGTAAATTATAAATAGTCTAATAATAAAATTTACACAAAAGTAGCCAAAATATGTAACTCTCCCAAGTTTTAATTATCTAAATTTAAAAAAGCTACAGAATAAAT
>JAZONU010000287.1:0-5614 GCA_045654605.1 Candidatus Caccoplasma sp.
CTAAATCTAAACCAACTTTTCAACCTTTATAATAGGTTTTTGGCAACCGCAACCATCTCTATTGCACGATGAACACGCAATGGCTGCAACAATAATACAGGCAAAAATAAAATATTTCATATATCAAAAAATTAAAAATTACAATAAATGACTATATCAATAAAACGCAAATAAAAAGATAAATATTGTAAAATATAAACCAACTATCCACAATTTTTATTAATTTAGCCGAACAATCATAAAACATTTAAAGATATGGCACAAAACGAAGAACTATTTTACGACGATGAAGATGCAGTAAAATACATACGCAAAAATTTAGATTCAGCACTATCAGCAGATATTACTGACGATGATATATACTATGTAGTTGATTTGATTTACGACTTTTATGAAAGCAAGGGCTTTATGAGCGATGAAGATGAGAATGAAGAAGTAACTATCGCTGATGATGAAATAATTGACTATGCAATGTCAATGGCAAAGAAAGACTCTGAATGCAAATTAACTGCGGAGCAAATAGAGGCAATCATTGAAGGAGAACTATCTTATTGCGAATCAATAGGAATGTTTAAATAAATCGACAATATACATGTCAATAAAAAAGCACTATATACTAATTTTAATTTCGTTACTGTTTGTATTACCTCACGCAGATGCAAAACTGATAAAAAGAGGTAATGGTGAGGGATTGTTTTCTAAATTACGAGATAGTAAAACAGAAAAACATATCGATATACAAACATTAACTGTAGATGAAAACATAAACGTACCTATAATAGAATCGCCATTGGCACATCGTAAGGTACGAGAGTATATGGCGGTACAAGGGAAAACACTACAAAAGCTAAAACAATACGGAATATCACAAGTTGAATTTCAACGAGGAGAAGAGGTTATAAAATTAACCATACAAATGGATAAACTCTTCTATCCGAACGATACTGTGATGTTGAATAAATCCGATTTACTACTGCGTCCAATAGCCCGATATGGAGATAAGCCAGGGATGTATCATATACTTATAGTAACTCATAGTGATAATACAGGTAGTATAGAATATAATTTAAATCTAACACAAAACCGAGCAGAGAGTATATACAATAAGTTAAAACAATTGGGTTTAAATACAACAGAAGTAGTGATATACGGAATGGGAGGAGAAGAGCCTAAAGTCGATAATCTGACTATGGAAAATCGACAAAAGAACCGCCGAACAGAAATTTATCTTATACCTGGAGAGGAGATGATAAATCTTGCACTACGAGGAAGGTTAGAGATAAAATAGATAAGAATAACGCATCAAATATAGATGCGTTATTTTTTTATACTATTAGTATTTTAAAATCAACCTTAAATTAATATCTTTGCTATCAAGTAAAATAAATAGGCTCTATTTTATACAAACCAAAAAGTTTGATTTTGTATTAACTATTGATATTTTTATATAAACCATAAAAAACACCTACGCAATGGAAATTATATTACCAATCAAGAAAGGCGAAATAACCGATAAGAAAATATCCGGTGTAGTAAATATGGTTGTAGTGGGAGCAAACGGAGCTGGGAAAAGTCGTTTTGGCAAGGAGATAGAGAAGAGATATGGTGAAAACACATTCCGAATTTCTGCGCTCAAAACTGTAATGCCAGTAGAAGAGTTAGGAGAGATTAAAGAGAACTCAATTTCTGGTGAATACAATAAATACTTTGGCGAAAATAAAAATGTAACTGTACGAACAGAGTTTGAGCAGTTGTTTGCATTACTCATTAGAGAGGAGATGCAAAACCTTATCGATTACAAAAATGCTTTGTCGCGAGGAGAAGAAGCAAAATTGAAATCTTCTACTTTGGATAAGACTCAAATAATGTGGGAAAAAATATTTCCACACCACAAAATTGTGCGTAGCAATGGAAGGTTAGAGATAGTCTCAGATGCATCACAAAATAACTACAATGCTATGCAAATGAGTCATGGAGAAAAGATAGTTCTCTATCTTATAGCCGCATCGTTGATAGCTAAACCAAACTCAATAATAATAGTAGATGAGCCCGAAATGCATCTTCATCCATCAATGACCTCGTCATTGTGGAACGACATAGAGAGTCAACGACCTGATTGTTGTTTTATCTACCTTACACACGATTTAAATTTTGCAGTATCGCGTAGCGGTAAACGTATTTGGGTAAAAAGTTATGATGCAGAAACAAACAGTTTCGATTACGAATTTATTGAAAACAGCGACTCATTGCCCGAAGAGATATTTCTTGAACTCTTAGGAGGACGTAAGCCTGTCCTATTTGTAGAGGGAGACAGTATCTCAAGTATAGATAATAGATTATATCCTTTAGTATTTACCGACTACACAGTAAAACCATTAGGCGGATGTAGTAAGGTAATAGAGGTAACCAGGGCCTTTTCAGAGATGAAAAACTTTCACATGTTGGAGTCAAGGGGAATAGTAGATCGAGATCGTCGAACTTCGCACGAAGTTGAATATCTACGAAGCAAGAATATCTATGTCCCCAATGTTGCAGAGGTAGAAAATCTAATGATGATTGAACCTGTTGTGCGTTCTGTTGCACGATGTACAGGCAATAATGATAATCAAATATTTGCACAAGTAAAACAAAGTGTAATAAAATTCTTCAAAGCCTCAATTAATGAACAAGCATTAATACATACACGACATCGTATTCGTAATGGAATAGAATTTCGTATCGACACTCGAGCAAATACTATAGAAGATTTTGCATATCATATCGAGCATCTAACCGATGAAATAGATACTCGCTTTACATATAATAAATTAGTAGAAAAATTTAATAGGTTTGTACGTGAGGAGAACTATCCTGCCATATTAAAATTCTTTAATCAAAAGGCAATGATAACACAAAGCAGGGTAGCAACGCTCTGCGGATTTTCAACCCCTGAGCAGTATATAAACTATGTATTATTTATACTCCGAAGAGGAGGAACAGAGGCAGAAAAAATACGAGAAGGCATAAAATCATGTTTTAATCTTGATGCCCCTGTGAAAATTAAACCGAGAAAAAAGAGAAAATGATAAAAAATTGGATATCTGCATCACGACCACGTACTCTGCCAACATCCATAGCACCTGTAATATTAGCAACAACATACGCTTGGCAATATGGTAAAGCAGATTGGTATGTTTTTATAGTATGTCTATTCTTTGCACTTGCTGCACAGATAGCATCAAACTTTGCTAATGACTATTTCGACTATAAGCATGGAAGTGATAAGCCAAACCGAGTAGGTCCGCGAAGAGCAGTAGCATCTGGCGATATCAAGCCAAAGACTATGTTGCGAGCAACCATTCTAACATTAGCAATTGCAGCTGTAATGGGATGCCTACTTATACCCATTGGAGGTTGGCCATTGGTAGCCTTAGGTGCAATAATAATACTTTTTGCACTTGCATATTCGGCAGGACCATACCCCTTATCTTATCACGGATTAGGTGAAGTAACCGTGTTTATTTTCTTTGGAATTATACCAGTAACAGCAACCTATTGGTTACAAACTTCGACTATAGAGGCATCTGTAATAATAGGAGCTGCCGCAATGGGATTACTATCATCAAACATACTATTAGTAAACAACTATCGCGACTATCAAACCGACAAAGAGGATGGTAAAAACACCTCGGTAGTAATATTAGGACGTAAGTTTGCAGTAGTAACATACCTCATAAACGGAATATTGGCAACCACAATATTATGTACAACCTATATAGGAATTCCCTTTGCTATACTATTTTTACTACTTCACATAAAAACGTGGTGTGGACTTATAAAAACCGAGGGGCAATCGCTTAATGCATATATTGGCATGACAGCACGCAATCAGCTTATTTTTACAATAATATATTTACTAATAGTAATAATAGAAATATACATAAGATAATAATGAAGTATAATATCTTTGCTACAAACTTCAAAATAAAAGTCTTAACCTTTCTGTTGGTCGAAGCAATAATGTTCTTTACTACAACACTCCTTGTAGTGATAGCATCAAAGTTGTTAGATTTATCCGATCGACATAGTATGATGGTAACGCTTGTTATACAAGGATTGGTTTTATTTATAGCATCACCACTAATAACGGCAAGATTACTTACAAATAAGCCATTCAAGTTCTTAAGTCTTACAACCTTGCCAACCCTTAATCAGATACTTTGGGTAACTTTGGCTATGATAGTAATGACACCAGCATTAAACCTTATAGTGTCATGGAATGAATCTATGCATCTACCAGAGTTTATGTCGGGAGTAGAGGAGTGGATGAGAGCAAGAGAGGACTCTGCAGCTCAAGCAACACAAATGTTGCTATCAATACAAACACTAATTGAACTATTGGCAACCATATTAGTAGTAGGTGTGATGACGGGAATAGGAGAGGAGTTGACCTTTAGAGGTATAATGCAAAGATTAATATCAGACAGATGGAGTAATCCACACATTGCAATATGGGTAACAGCAATAATATTTAGTGCAATACATTTACAGTTTTTCGGATTCTTTCCCCGTATGTTATTAGGAGCATTTTTTGGATATCTACTTGTTTGGTCTGGCTCAATCTGGTTACCTATATATGCACACTTCCTAAATAACAGTATGGCAGTGGTTGCAGCATATATGCTAAATATAAATCTCACTACCGATGAGTATGAAAAGATAGGCACTGTTGACAATGGTACAATTTGGATGGCACTCATAAGTCTTGTTCTTTTTGCTGGTTGCATTTATAAGATTAAAGAGAATAGAGTTGTTAGTTATATAAATTAGGAATTAGTTCGGCACTTCGTGCCAATTAGAAATTTTATAAGCAAAATATATTATAAACTAATAAGATAAAGAAAAATGAGAAGAATTAAAAATTTGATTAGTATTCTAAGTATGCTATTGCTAATCATAGTAGCATTACCATCTTGTGGAGGAGAAGATGAGGAATTTTGTAAAGTATCAGTAACTACAACAGAAGGAGGAACTGCATTCGCTTCTGAAACGGAAGTAATACCGGGTTGGGAAGTAACCTTAACAGCAACCCCTGAGAACGGATACCGTTTTGTAAGTTGGATAGTATCAGGTGTTGAGGTATCAACAGAGAACCCCTATACAACAGTAATTACAGAGAGTACCCAATTTAAAGCCAAATTTGAGAATGAAAATGGAGTTGGAGGAGATGATGAGGAAATAGTTGTTGGCGAAGATATAAAAGAGGGTATCGATTTTACCATTCAGATAAACCCCGAAGGAGCAGGACGAGTCTCAAAAACAATATATCGTAATGAGCTTAATATGGTAACCATTCCAAATGATGGGTATCGTTTTGTAAACTACACAATTAATGGCGAAGTAGTAAGTTCAGAATCAATATATTCTATTAATATAACAGATTTTACCGAGATAGTAGTGAATTTTGAAGAAGAGAATATCGTTCCCGATGCACCTGTCTCAATTGAATATGTTGATTTAGGCTTATCGGTAAAATGGGCAACATGTAACTTAGGAGCTACTAAACCAGAAGAGAGTGGTAACTACTATTCATGGGGAGAAACATCAATTATCGATTGTATATCCTCTCACGATT
>JAZONU010000288.1:0-10345 GCA_045654605.1 Candidatus Caccoplasma sp.
GTTTGGGGTTCTCGGGGATATACCATGGGTGTATTCCTGCAGAGAATATTCCTTTGTATTGAGATGCCGTAGGTTGTGTTGGTTGTACATTGTATATGCTCAAACTTGTTTGGTTTGGGCTTTCGGGTGTGTGGGTATGTATATCTATATACATAATTCTTTTTTCTTATGGTACGGGGTCGTATCCGCTACCCCCCCATGGATGACAACGTAATATTCGTTTTATGGCTAACCATAATCCTTTAAAGGGACCATGCTTTTTTATTGCTTCGACGGCGTATTGTGAGCATGTGGGTGTGTATCGGCATGATGCGGGGAACAATGGCGATATACAGGCTTTGTAAAAGTATATGGGTAATAGTAGTATGTAACTTAATATTTTCACGATTATTATTGCCCTTCTGTTTGATTTTCTATTGTTGTTTTTACCTCTTCGGAGATTTTGGTTACTATTTTATTTAGTGCATCGCACATCTTTTTTTGTAGATATGCAAACTCCTCTTTTTTGTCTCCTATGTATAAAAACGCAATGTCTAATCCTTTTTTGTTGGTTGTTTGGCTTAATATCGATTTGTTAAGTCGGTATGCTTCTCTTGTTCGTCGGCGAAGTAGATTTCTGTCAACTGCGTGTTTGAATTTTCTTTTGGGTATAGATACCATTATTACACTCTTCTCTGTTCCGTTTGGGGTAAAGAGTGCTCTATAGGGGTATGATAATACTCCTTTGGCATTGTTAAAAAGGTTGTCTATTCTGATTTTCCCTCGTAACCTTTCTGATTGTGGCAATGAGTTCTTTTTTTCACTTTTCATTTGCTACAAATATTTAACAGCGGGTGCTGTGTGCTTTTGCAGTTAATGCAAAGATACTAAATTGAGCAAATATTGCAATTTGTTTTATTGATGATGTTTGTTACATCATTTTTTTTTGGTTGCTTTTGCTTGCTCTTTTAGGAAGTTTTCTATTGCCACTGTTATTGATGGGAATTGGGGCGTTGGTGCAGATACGTCTAATCGTAATCCGGCATCGGTTACTGCTTTTGCTGTTGTTGCTCCAAGTGTTCCTATTTTTATATCGCCTTGCTCAAAATTGGGGAAGTTCTTTAATAGTGAGTTTATTCCGGCAGGGCTGAAAAATACTAACATATCGTAGTTAAACTCCTCATCAGGTGCGAAGTCGTTACTTACTGTACGATACATTACTGCCTTTTGGTATTTTATACCTATTTTGTCTAACAGTGGGAACTCTCCATTGCTTACGTCTGATATGGGTAATAGGAAGTTCTCTGTTTTATGGCGTGTAAGGTGCGATTGTAATCCGTCGAGTTTTCCTGTTTCGCTGAAATTTACTTTTCTCTTACGGTACTGTATGTACTTTTGCAGATAGTTTGCTATTTGCTCTGATGTGCAAAAGTATTTCATTGTGTCAGGTATGGTTACTCGCAACTCTGAGCATAGTCTGAAAAAGTGGTCTATTGCTGTACGAGCTGTAAATATTATCGCGGTGTATTCGTCGATATATACTTTTTGTTGGCGAAATTCTTTTGCAGTTACTCCTTCTACTTTTATGAAGGGACGAAAGATTACTTCTACTCCGTATTTTTCTGCTATTGCGAAATATGGTGATTTTTCGTTATCAGGACGTGGTTGTGATACAAGAATTCTCTTAATTTTTGACACGGTACAGCTTTTTTTATAGTATTTGTAAAAGGTTTTTTCTCTTTGGTCAAAACTCTATTCTGCTTAACATCAGAATGTTAGTATCCATTTATTTATAATGGCTATGGGCATAATTTCGACGGTGCAAAGGTACAAAATAATATAACAAGTTGTACTAATGTTTTGTTTAATTTTTTTAATATTTTTAAAAATATATATAAGTCGCACCAAGAATAGTAGTGATAACATACTGTATGTTAGTATGTTATTATCTAAATATATTAGTGTGTGTGATATTATTACAGGGGTTAAAATTATTGCAGGAAGGGTGTAATAGATTATGTTTTCTTTTAAAAATTGTTTTGTTTCGTTATGGGTGAAGAATATCTTTCCGATAATCATCAATGCTATTTGTTGAAATGCAATGACAAGTGCTATTGCTCCACTTATTGCCATGGTATGTTTTAGCGTAAGAAGTGGTTGTGCTGTTGTTTGGTATATGATTGTTATTGCGTAGGAGATTATTGTTATTGTACATAATGACAATGTGATTATGTGGTCTATTATTGTGTGTCTTACCTCTTCTTTGCTCTCCTCTTTGTTGCTGATTATTGTTCGAAGTGATACTTTTCTTCGAGTTATGGCTACAAATATTGTAAATAATGAGAAGATTAGAAATATTAATAATGCACTATTGTTGATGTTGTTTTGTTGTCGAGGTATGCCTTCAAAGCCTTCAGCTACATTTAGGGTTGTGGTGGTTGTATCTTCCGAATTTTGCAGGGTTATTGTTCCGTTTGTTGTTTGATTCGAAAGATTTATGTTTGAGGTGTGTGCTGATTGGCTACTCATGGGTTGGTCTATATTGCTGCTATTTTTCGGGCATCACTTCTCCATTCTGTTGCCTCTTGGATGGCTTCTATTGCCTCTTGTGGTGTTGTTGCTATTTGCCAAATGGCTTTATGCTCTTCTCGCATAAAGTTTTCGTCTATGGCTTTGTTCAACATCTCTATAAGGGGAGTGTAATAGTTGTTTACGTTTAGGATTATTATTGTGCCTGTGAATAGTCCTAACTGTTTCCAAGTTATTATCTCCATAAGCTCTTCGAGTGTTCCGCATCCTCCTGGCATTGCTATTACGGCATCGGACAGTTGTGCCATTGTCTCTTTGCGAGTGTGCATGGTTGGGGTTATTTTTAATTGTGTTAAATCTTCGTTCCCCCACCCCTCCGCTATCATAAATTCGGGGATTACTCCTATTATCTCTCCGTTATTATCCATTACTCCTCTTGCCAAAGCTCCCATGAGCCCTGTTTTCCCTGCTCCGAATACGCAACGTATCTGTTTCTCGACAAATAGCTTGCCGAGAGTGTAGGCGGCATCAATATATGTTTTTTCTGCTTTTGAGCTTGATGCACAATATACGCATACTGTTTTTTGAGGAGTCATCTGCACGGTTTTATCTGCTATACGTTAAAACGGAAGTGCATTATGTCTCCGTCTTGTACAACGTACTCTTTTCCTTCGATGCTTATTTTTCCTGCCTCGCGACATGCTGCCTCAGAACCATATTTTATGTAGTCCTCGTACTTGATTACCTCGGCACGGATAAATCCTTTTTCAAAGTCGGTGTGGATTACTCCTGCACATTGGGGTGCTTTGCTTCCTTTGTTATAGGTCCATGCTCTTACCTCTTGAACTCCGGCTGTAATATATGTCTCAAGGTCTAATAAACGGTATGCAGATTGTATTAAGCGTGCCATTCCTGACTCTTTTAGTCCTATCTCCTCAAGGAACATTTGGCGTTCTTCGTATGTCTCAAATTCTGCAATTTCAGACTCTATTTTTGCCGATACTATTAACAACTCTGCATTTTCATCTTTTATTGCCTCCCTTACGGCATCTACATATTTGTTTCCGTTTGCAGCTGATGCTTCATCTACATTACATACATAAAGTACGGGTTTTGATGTTAGGAGGAACAATTCGCGTGCTGCTTTTTGTTCGTCTTTTGTTTCAAAGGTTACGCTACGTGCTGGTTTGCCTTGTTCTAAGGCTGCTTTGTATGCTAAGAGTACATCGCAAATTAATTTTGCGTTTTTATCGCCTCCTGTTTGTGCTTGTTTTTGTACTTTTTGAAGTCTTGCATCTACTGTTTCCAAATCGCGGATTTGTAGCTCGTAGTCGATTATCTCTTTATCACGAACGGGGTTGATTGAACCGTCAACGTGTGTGATGTTCTCATCGTCAAAACAACGCAATACGTGTAGTATGGCATCGGTCTCGCGGATGTTTGCAAGGAATTTATTTCCTAATCCCTCTCCTTTGCTTGCTCCTTTTACAAGTCCTGCAATGTCAACAATCTCAACGGTTGTTGGTACTATGCGTTGTGGATTTATTATCTCTGCCAATTTATTTAGTCTTTCGTCAGGAACGGTAATAACTCCTACGTTGGGCTCTATTGTACAGAAAGGGAAGTTTGCTGCTTGTGCTTTTGCGTTTGATAAACAGTTGAAAAGGGTTGATTTTCCTACGTTGGGTAATCCAACAATTCCGCATTGTAATGCCATAGTTGTTTTTCTTGTGTTATATTGTGTTTGTTAATACTCTTGGTAATGGTTGATTTTTGCAGTTTTTATTACACAAAATAAGTATCTCTGCAAAAATCTTTGCAAAGATACTTATTTTAAATGAAATATTTAAATCTTATGCTTTTGTTATCATCTCCATTCCGCCCATATAAGGAACTAATGCCTTTGGTATGCGTATTCCTTCGGGTGTTTGGTTGTTCTCTAACAATGCTGCCACTATACGGGGTAATGCCAACGCACTTCCGTTTAGGGTGTGTACAAGTTGTGTTTTTTTGTCGCCACCGCGGTAACGGCATTTCAAACGGTTTGATTGGTAGCTCTCGAAGTTTGATACTGATGATACCTCTAACCAGCGTTTTTGTGCTGCAGAGAATACCTCGAAATCGTATGTAAGTGCCGATGTGAAGCTCATATCTCCTCCGCATAGACGTAATATTCTCCAAGGTAATTCCAACTTCTCAACAAGAGTTTGTACGTATGCAACCATTTCGTCAAGAGCTGCGTATGAGTTCTCAGGTTTTTCGATGCGTACTATCTCTACTTTGTCGAATTGGTGCAGGCGGTTTAATCCGCGAACGTCTTTTCCGTATGAGCCTGCCTCGCGACGGAAACATGCCGAGTATGCTGTGTTTTTGCATGGTAGATCCTTCTCGTCAAGGATTACATCGCGGTAGATGTTTGTTACAGGTACTTCGGCTGTTGGGATAAGATATAGGTCATCTTCGTTACAGTGGTACATTTGTCCCTCTTTGTCAGGTAATTGTCCTGTACCGTATCCTGATGCTGCATTTACAACGTATGGTGGTTGTACTTCTAAATATCCTGCCTCACGTGCATTGTCAAGGAAGAAGTTTATTAGTGCTCTTTGCAATCTTGCTCCGTTACCTTTGTATACGGGGAATCCTGCTCCAGAGATTTTAACTCCTAACTCAAAGTCAATTAGGTCGTATATTTTTGCCAACTCCCAGTGTGGTAATGCCTCTTCAGATAGATCGGGCATATTGCCTCCCTCTTTTGCAACTACGTTGTCCTCGGCTGTTCTTCCGTCAGGTACAAGATCGCATGGTGTGTTGGGAATTGTAAGAAGTATATCGGTAATAGCTTTTTCAGCATTTGTCATCTCCTCGTCCAAACGAGTTGTTTTCTCTTTTAGTGATGCTACTTCTTGTTTTGCCTCTTCTGCTTTCTCTTTCTCTCCGTTCTTCATCAACATTCCAATTTGTGATGATAGGGTTTTGATTTGTGATAGTGCAGAGTCTAATTCGGCTTGTGTTGCTCTACGTACTTTGTCTGTCTCAATGACTTTTTCTATTAATTCTTTTGCGTCAAAGTGTTTGCGAGCCAATCGGCGGATTATATCGTCGGGGTTCTCTTTTATTGCTGCTAATGTTAACATGTCTTATGTTGTTTATTTTGATAATAATTCTTTTACTTTTGCTGATATTGCTTTGCCTTCGGCACGTCCTGCCAACTCTTTTGTGGCTGCTCCCATTACCATTCCCATTTGTTGTGGTGTGGTTGCTCCTACTCTCTCAATAATTGCTTTTAATGCCTCTTCAAGCTCTTCGGCTGTTAGTTGTTTGGGTAGGAATTCTTCTATTATTTTTGCTTCGGCAAGGTTTAGTTCTGCTATATCTTGTCGGTTGTTTGCTGAAAATATTTCGGCTCCCTCCTTGCGTTGTTTTACCATCTTTACAAGGATTTTCATAGCAGTGTCATCACTCAATTCTCCATCTGCTCCTTTTGCTGTTTTTGCTTCAATAAACTCTTTTTTTATTGCTCGCAAAGTTTCGAGGCGGATTTGGTCTTTTGCTTTCATCGCCTCTTTTATCCCATCACTGATTTTATCAAATATATTCATCTTTTTTTAAAAGATTATAGGGTTTGTTGTTTTATTTTTTTGTTGTGTTGTCTCGGTTTCGGTTACAGAGGGCTCTAATCCTCTTATCTGTTGTTTGAAGTTTGTTGGACGTGCATACGCTGGCGTGTTCATCACCTTTTCAATGAACGCATCGTCGTCCATCTCCTCTAATGAGAATAGTATGTATGAGCTTCTGACATTTTCAATGAATACTCTGTCTTCGGCTGATGTTCCATATACCTCTGATATTATATCGCTTTCGGGGCGTGCAACTACTGTTGGTTGTGCTACTTGTGTTGTTATTGTTGTGGGAATTGTTGAATCGACGTTAAAGCCTGTTGCCAATAACGTTACTCTAACTTTTTCGCCAAGTGTATCGTCTATTGTGTATCCCCATATTACGTCAACATCGTTGCCAAATCGTTCCATAAATGTGTTTATCTCTGCCGATTCTGCCATTGATACCACATTGTCGCCTTTTGACGATAGGTATATGTTGAATAGTACTCTCTTTGCATTGTTTACATCGCCCTCTTTGAGTAGTGGTGATTGTAGTGCGTTTTCGAAAGCGTTAAGAATACGTCGTTCTCCTTCGCCCTCGCCTGTACTCATTATGGCTACTCCTCCGTCGCGTAGTGTGTTATATACGTCGGCAAAGTCGAGGTTTATTTTTCCTTCAACGGTGATTAGCTCTGCTACACTCTTTGCCGCATTTGTCAATGTATCATCGGCTTTTGCAAAGGCGTTTATAAAGTTGAGGTCAGGGTATATTTCGCGTAGGCGTTCGTTGTTGATGATCAATAGTGCATCAACGTTTTTACGCATCTCCTCTACACCTTTCCATGCTTGAACAATTTTGTTGCGTCGTTCAAACAAGAATGGTATGGTTACTATTCCTATTGTTAAAATTCCTCTTTCTCGTGCCACTCTTGCTACCACAGGAGCCGCTCCGGTTCCTGTTCCTCCTCCCATTCCGGCAGTGATAAATACCATTCGGGTATTGCTTTCGAAGAGTGTCTCTATTTGTGATAGATTTTCTTCAGCTATGCGTCGTCCCTCTTCAGGGTTTCCTCCGGCACCAAGTCCTTTGCCTATTTGTACTTTTGTGGGTATTTCGGATTTTGCCATTGCTTGACGGTCGGTGTTGCAGAGTACGAAATCGACATCTTTGATGCCGGTTTTATACATGTGAGATACTGCATTTCCTCCTCCTCCTCCAACTCCTATTACCTTTATTATAGGTGTTGCAGAATTATTTGAATCGAGGAATGGATCGGTTATTGCCGAGTCTGAGAAGAGTCTGTTTTCTTCCATATATATATTTTTTTATTTTTTAATTTCTATTTTATTGATTCGTTTTTATCTTCGTTCATTATTTTTTCGACTCTTATACGGATTCTATCTATTATTCCAGGACCCGATTTTGCCTCTTCTTCACTCCTTACAGATTTTGCCTTCTCTTTTTTCTCTTCGGGTTTCTCTTCAATTTTTTTATTCTCTTTTTTGCTTTTTCCCCAACCCCAACTCCAACTATCTTTCTCTTTTTTAATTGTTGGATTTGATATTGCCTCTCCTCCTATTAGCAATATTCCTATTGCCTGTGAGTATAGTGGTAGTTGAATGTCAATATCGCGGTCAAGGATAATTTTTTCGCTTGTTGTTCCGCAGTGTACATCCATTCCTGTCTCTTTGCGTAGTAGCTCGGGAAGGTCTTTAAGAAGTGATGCTCCTCCGGTTATTATTATTCCTCCTTTTATTTCAGATTTGTATCCCGACTCTTTTATCTGATTTACTATATTGGCTACAATCTCTTCAACTCGTGCCACAGATACTCTGTTAAGGTCTTTGGGCTTTATGGGACCCTTGCCTTGTGCATCGAGTGTTATATCCTTTAATTGTTCGCCTGTGCTTAATAGTGCACTTCCTATAGATATTTTGTATTGTTCGGCTTTTTCACTTACAAGTCCCAATGACATTATATCCATTGTTATGTTTTTTCCGCCCAATGGAATTGTTGTGGCTTGACGTAAATAGCCTTGACAATATATTGATATTTCAGTGGTTCCTCCTCCGAAGTTAACCAATACGCAACCTCTTATTTTATCTTCTCTTGTAAGAACTGCTTCGGCATCGGCTTTTGACGAGAGGATGAGTCCTGCAATAGGCATATTTAATTTCTCAAATACGTTTGATATGTTTCGTGATAGCGAGTTGCGGGCAACTGCTAATAGCATATCCATCTGTATTTTTTTTGCTTCTGCTCCTACAGGGGTCGCTACTACTTGGTCGTTTATGAACGTTTCGTTTGGAATTACATCTATTATTTCGGTTGCAGCAAAGGGGATGTTACGTCCCTCTTTGTTTAGTTCTTCTAATAGTGTTGATGTTATTCTTGTTCCATCGGGAAGGTGACGTGATACATTGTTTTTAATTGTACGTACTGATTGTCCTCCTATTCCTACATACACCTCGTCGATGTGTGTTGATAGCTTGTTGTCTAATTTTGTTATTAATTTGCGTACTTTTGAGGTGCAAATATCAATATTTGTTATGCAGCCACGACGTATAGCTCCTTCTGATGGCTCTTTTTCAACTGCAATAACTTTTATTTTATTGCCCTCTTTAACTCCGGCTAATCCAACTATATTTGATGAACCTAAGTCTATTGCTACAATTAAATTTGATGTATCCATATTTATTGTTTGTTTTTTGTACAGATTATCTTTCCGTCGTATCGTATATTTATCTTATTGTAATAGTTCCATCCCGTTTTGCTGAATATTTCAGAATAGAGTAAATCTAACGAGTTGAATTTTTTTTCAAAGTTACTTATTTTTCCAAAAAGTATCAATTGTTTTCCTATTCGAGGTATTAATTCTATCTCTTCATTCTCTGTTACAACTATTTGTTCTATTTGTTCGTCCCATTTTTTATGCTCTTTTATATATTGAACAAAGTCGAATAGTTGATTTTGTGCCAGCTCATCGCTTATATTGCCTGTTGCTATGGGTATATATGATACAACTTTTTCTACTACAGGCATTTTCTTCCTATCGTTATCGATGTAGTATGTCTCTGTTGGTGTTATTACTCGATATGCTGGTGTGCGTTGTTCTAATTCTACAACTATGTTCCCCGATGGTGTTTTATAACATTCATTGTTTTTTATTATAGGATTGTTTTGGAGTGTATTTTCAATTGTTTTTAAATTGATATTTTTTAATTTTTCTCCCGTTGGAACAAGGTTGCTTTCGGTTATTATCTCCTTTATATCGTTTTCGGTTAGGTATTGTTCTTCTTTTGGATTTAAGAGTTTTACTGTAATGTCTTTACATACCTCTTCATCATATTTGTCTTGTGCATACATATATGTAACAACCAAATATGCGGGAAGTAGCAGTATTGATATTATTTTTAAAACTTTTAAAATCATTGTTTCTCTATTATCTCTTTTATTTGGGGTAGGTATATGTCTATGTTTCCTGCTCCCATTGTCATAAGAACTTCAAATTTACCACCTTTTATTTTTTCTATCAAATTTTCTTTTGGTGTTATCTCTTTTTCTTTGCAAGTGAGTTTGTTTAGTATTATTTCAGATGTTACTCCGGGTATGGGCTCTTCTCGTGCCGGGTATATTGGTAGTAGTATTACTCGGTCGGCAAGTGATAGTGCCTCTGCAAATTGTGTTGCAAAGTCGCGTGTTCGGCTATATAGATGTGGATAGAAAATTACAGTTAAGTGTTTGTCGGGGTATAGCTCCTTTACTGATGATATCGAAGCTGATACTTCATCGGGATGATGTGCATAGTCATCAAGAAGAACTTTATCTGAACTCTTTAACCAAAAGTCAAATCTTCGTTCGGGTCCTTGGTACGATGCTATTGCTTCTCGTATTTCGTCATCGCTTACTCCGTTAAGGGAGGCTATTGCCATTGCAGCGATGGCATTATCGATATTTATTTTTACGGGAACTCCCAACTTTATGTCTGATATTGTTTTATGTGGTGTTACGAAATCGAATATTATCTCGCCTCCTCCTATGCGTATGTTTTCAGCATGGTAGTCTCCCTCTTCGCGTCCAAATGTTAGTAGGGTTACTCCCTCCTTTATTCTTGGTTTAAGGGTTATTCCTTTTTTTATTAGTAGCACTCCTTCCGGAGATATCAATTCGGTGAATGTTGCAAAACTTTCAAGATATGCCTCCTCTGTACCGTATATGTCAAGGTGATCGGGGTCTG
>JAZONU010000289.1:0-8302 GCA_045654605.1 Candidatus Caccoplasma sp.
TTTTTAGCATAATTTAATGTTATGGTGAGAGTTTTTCTTGTTGTTGAAGGCATCTCATACATAGCATCCATCATTATATGTTCTACTATTGAACGTAAACCTCTTGCTCCTAACTTAAACTCTATTGCTTTATCTACTATAAAATCTAATACCTCTTCGTCAAATTTTAATTTTATGCCATCCAACTTAAACATATATATGTATTGTTTTATTATGGCATTTTCTGGCTCGGTTAATATATTTCGGAGCACAGTTCTATCTAATGGATTTAAATAGGTTAATATAGGCAAACGTCCTATTATCTCGGGTATTAACCCAAAAGATTTCAAATCTTGTGGCGATATATATTGCAAGAAGTTATTGCGATCGATTTGCTTTTGATCCTCCTTAGTACTAAAACCTACCACCTGTGTATTTAAGCGTGCTGCTATTTTTCGTTCTATACCATCAAATGCTCCTCCACATATATATAATATGTTTTGAGTGTTCACCTGAATCATTTTTTGATCGGGATGCTTGCGACCTCCTTGTGGTGGCACGTTTACTATTGAGCCTTCGAGCAGTTTTAATAGGCCTTGTTGAACTCCCTCTCCACTAACATCACGAGTTATTGAGGGATTATCTCCTTTTCGAGCTATTTTATCTATCTCATCTATAAATACAATTCCTCGTTCAGCAGCTGCTACATCATAATCGGCTACTTGCAACAATCTGGTCAAAATACTCTCAATATCCTCCCCCACATATCCTGCTTCGGTTAATACCGTTGCATCAACTATTGTAAACGGAACATTAAGTAATCTTGCTATAGTTTTTGCCAATAGAGTTTTTCCTGTTCCGGTAGAGCCTACCATTATTATATTTGATTTCTCTATCTCTACACTATCAGGAAGGGTTTTGTCTTGCGTTACGCGTTTGTAGTGGTTATACACTGCAACCGATAAAAATCGTTTTGCAGAGTCTTGTCCTATCACATATTTATCGAGAAACTCTTTTATCTCTTTTGGCTTTGGAATATTGGTTATTTGAAAATTCTTTCCACCCTTTTGCTGAGTTTTTTGAGGCATATTCAAATAGTTCTCTGCCATATAATATAGACAATCGCCACACAAGAACCCCTTGCTCCCTTGTATTAAATACTGTGGCGACATCTCTCTGCCACACATAAAGCAACACTCTTTTCTTTCAGAGTTATTGTTGTTTTTCTTCGCCATATCAAGCTATTATCTTTATCGTCTTTCAAGAACTTTGTCTATCATTCCGTAATTCTTAGCCTCTTCAGCAGTCATCCAATAATCTCTATCTGAATCTAATTCGATTTTTGAATATTCGTTTCCTGAATGATCGGCAATGATAGTGTATAGTTCTTGACGTAATTTCAATATCTCTCGTGCAGTAATCTCAATATCTGATGCTTGCCCTTGAACACCTCCTAATGGTTGATGTATCATTACTCGAGAGTGTTTCAATGCAAAACGTTTATCTTTTGCTCCTGCCACCAATAGTACGGCTGCCATTGAAGCTGCCATTCCAGTACATATTGTTGATACATCGCTTGAAATATATTGCATAGTGTCATATATGCCTAATCCTGCATAAACACTTCCGCCTGGACTATTCAAATATATTGATATATCTTTACCTGGTTCTACAGAGTCTAAATACAAAAGTTGTGCTTGTATAACATTTGCTGCATAATCGTCGATTTGTGTTCCCAAGAATATAATTCTATCCATCATCAAACGAGAGAAAACATCCATTTGAGCCACATTTAATTGGCGTTCTTCAATTATTGTGGGAGATATATAGCTACTTGTTACATCAATATATTTATCAAGTACATTCCCGTTCATATTCAAATGGCGGGTAGCATATTTTCTAAAATCGTCATTCATAATAAATCTGTTTTTGTTATACATTATATATTATATTGCGAAGTTATAACATTTTACATTATAAAAAAAGGAGCAAAACAAATTTTGCTCCTTTTTTAGAGTTATGGTTTATTATTATTTTGTTTCAAATGATTTGTAGAAATCGTCAAGAGTTGTTTTTTTAGTATCCAAAGTAACTTTTGATTTGATTACCTCAACTATTTTCTCCTCCATTACTCTGTCAAGCATATTGTTAACGATTTTTTGATCTTTCATCATATCGTCAGCATATTTTTGAAGTAAATCTTCTGGAACATTTGCCATTCCGTATTGAGCAAATTGCATTTTTGTTGCTTTTTTAGCCATCTCCTCGATGTCTGCTTTTTCAACTTTAACCTCTGCATCTTTAACGATTTGCTCTTTGATTAATTGCCATTTAAGGTCGGGCAACATTTTTGCATACTCCTCGTCAACGTTCTCAATCTTATTATCTTTGTCGCTGAATTTCAACCAACGTTTCAACATTGCATCAGCAAACTCCAACTCTCCAACTTTGTTTTCGATGTAAGTGCGTGCATCCATTGCAAATTTGTAATCAGCCTCAGGAGCGATTTGCTCTTTCAACATCTCAGCTATTTTAGCACGGAAGTCAGCCTCATCTTTTACATTGTCTTTACCGAAAGCAGCGTCAAACAACTCTTGTCCCATCTCAGCTGGTTTGAATGCTAAGATTGAAGTTATTTCCATTTCGAAGTTTGATTTAACCTCTGCTGCCTCCTCTTTTTTGATGTGAAGCATTGACGCAACCTCAGTGTCGTTACCCTCACTTGCTACTGAAGGATTGAAAACTACTTTATCTCCTTTTTTAACTCCAATGAATTTTGCTCTTTCACCTTCGTTTTTAGTATAGCGTGGAGAAATCATTCCAGACTCAACTACGATACCACCCTCTTTTACAGTGCCATCCTCGTTAAGCTCAACCATTTTACCTTTAGCGATATCGTTCTCTGCTATAACTTCACCTTCCTCTTGTTTTCCGAAACGATTTTTATAAGCCTCTACTTGCTTCTCAATCATTTCGTCATCAATTGTTATCTCGTTGTAAACAATTTTATCGTCTTTGCTCAACTCAACTTTTACTGCAGGAGCAAGAGCTACATCAAATGTAAACTCGAAATCCTCTTGAGTATCAAAATCTACTTCTGGTTGTCCCTCTTTTGGTAGAGGCTCTCCAAGTACAGCAAGTTTTTTATCTGTTATATAGTTGTATAGTTGCTCTGATATAAGAGTGTTAATCTCTTCAATCAAAACAGATTTTCCTACCATTTTTTGAATCATTGATTTTGGAGCCATACCTTTTCTAAATCCTGGCACAACTGCTTTTTGACGGTAAGAACGCAATGATTTCTCAACTTTCTCTTGATAATCGGCTTTCTCAATTTTCACGGTAATTTCTGCCGATACATTACCTGTGCTTTTTTCTGTTACGTTCATTTATATATATTTTTATGTTATAAAATTCTATTCGGGGTGCAAAATTACTCTTAATATTTCAATCTATCAAACAGTTGAGGATAAATTAATCTCTTTTTTTATTCAAATTTTCATTTTTTATACCATAAATAGATTTTTTTTTGAAAATAATCCTCACAAATATTGTTTTTATCTTTTTTTTCTTTTAAGTTTGTGATGTTACATTTTTAGTGGCATAGCATCAGTATGCCTGAACCTATTTTTATTTTACTTAATTATGAACATTTACGTTGGAAATCTTAATTTCAGAGTTAAAGAACCGCAATTGCAAGAAACATTCGAAGCATTCGGAGAAGTTACATTAGTGAAGATTGTAAGAAATAAAGAGACGGGACGTTCTAAAGGATTTGGTTTTGTTGAAATGTCGGATGATAACAAAGCGACAACTGCTATTGAATCTCTAAACAATAGCGAGTTTGAAGGCAGACGTATGATTGTTTCTCAAGCAAGGCCTAAACCCGAAAAATAAAATTATTAAAACAAAACATTTATAAAACATAAAAAACAGGTGTGTAAAGAACTTTACTTTTTTTACACACTTTTATTTTTGTAACAAGTATTTCTTACTTTATGCGTAAACTCATCTATTTGTTTGGATTTTTATTGTGTATTGGCTGTAGTAATTCTTCTATCATAACAGAGCAAAAAAAGGATTACGCACAATTTGTTAACCCTTTTGTAGGTACTGATTTTACAGGTAACACATACCCCGGTGCTACAGTTCCATTTGGCATGGTGCAGTTAAGTCCTGACAATGGTTTACCTGGATGGGATAGAATTGCTGGGTATTTTTACCCCGACAGCACAATTGCGGGGTTCAGTCATACTCACTTAACAGGTACGGGTGCGGGCGACCTTTACGATGTTTCGTTTATGCCGGTTACTCTTCCCTACAACGAGGCTGAGGCTCCTTTGGGTATTCATTCAAAATTTTCGCACGACAGCGAGGTTGCCGAGGCGGGTTATTACAAGGTAATGCTTGATGATTACAATATTTTGGTTGAGCTTACTGCCACTGAGCGTTGCGGTATTCAACGTTATACTTTTCCAAAAGCCAATGCTTCGGTTTTCTTAAATCTTACAAAGGCTATGAATTGGGATGCTACTATTGATAGCCATATAGAGGCTGTGGATTCAGTTACAATAAGGGGTTATAGATACTCCACAGGCTGGGCTCAAGACCAAAAAATATTTTTTGTTTCAAAACTTTCAAAACCATTTAAGAAGATTACTATTGACTCTATTTCGCTTGACAAAGGAGGTATTGGTGTTATTGCAAGAATGGATTTTGACACCGAAGAGGGAGATACTTTGGTTATTAGAACTGCTCTTTCACAAACAGGTATTGAGGGTGCAGAACTCAATTTAAAGAAAGAGGAAATTTCGGGAGGTTTTGATGTTTATCGTAAAGCTGCTTATGAGAAGTGGAACAGAGAACTTTCTAAAATTGAAATTGAGAGCCAAGACCCTACCATATTACGAACTTTTTACACCGCCCTTTATCATACGATGACTGCTCCTACTATTGCAAGTGATGTTGATGGAAGTTACAGAGGATTGGATAAAGAGGTGCATAAAGACTCTACAATGGTTACATACGGCACATTCTCTTTGTGGGATACTTATAGAGCTGCACATCCACTATATACATACATCTGCCCCGATAGAGTAAATGATATGGTTAAATCATTTATAAACCATTATAATGAGTTTGGGCGTCTTCCTGTTTGGAGTTTTTATGGTAATGAAACAGATATGATGATTGGGTACCACTCGGTTCCTGTTATTGTTGATGCCTACCTTAAAGGTATTGGTAATTTTGATGCTGAAGAGGCTTTAAATGCTTGTGTTGCTACTGCAAACATTGACAACTATAGAGCTTTGGGATTTTATAAAAAACTTGGATATGTTCCGTTTGATAAAGAGAAAGAGTCGCTATCAAAAACAATAGAATACTCTTTTGACGATTGGTGTATTGCTAAAATGGCAGAGAAAATGGGCAAAGCTGATACTGCCAAAGTATTCTTTGAGAGAGCAAATAATTATAGAAACTTATACAACCCTCAAACAGGCTTCCTACAACCTCGACACAGCGATGGTTCTTTTATTAAAAATTTTAAGCCCGGAGAATACACTGAACACATTACCGAAAGTAACTCATGGCAATATCTTTTTGGTGCTCACCATGATATTTTATGGTTACAAAAGAGTATGGGTAATGAGTTATTTTTTAATCGTTTAGACGACTTATTCTCAATTTCTATTTCTGACGATTTACCGATATTCTCAACAGGTATGATTGGTGAATATGCTCACGGAAATGAACCTTGCCATCACTTTGCTTACGTATATAACCACACAGGCAAACCTTGGCTTACTCAAAAATATGCTACTAAAGTTATGCACGAACTTTACAACGATTCACCATCAGGATTATGCGGTAACGAAGATTGTGGACAGATGTCAGCGTGGTATGTTTTTAGTGCTATGGGATTTTATCCTATGAACCCTGCATCTCAAATTTATGAAATTGGTTCTCCTATTGTTAAAAGTGCAAAAATTAATTTGAGCAATGGCAAATGTTTTACTATTTTTGCACCCAAAGTTTCAAAAGAGAACATATATATTCAAAATATATTACTCAATGGCAAACCATATAATCTTAATTATATTACACACCAACAGATTATGGAGGGAGCCACTATCACTTTTGAAATGGGTAATACTCCCAAAGTAAAATAATATTCATAAATCTGTATGATTGACCAAATTACAATAGATAAAATTATGGATGCCGCCGATATTGTTGAGGTGGTATCGGACTTTGTATCTCTTCGTAAACGTGGTGTCAATTACACAGGATTATGTCCGTTCCATGACGAAAAGACTCCATCGTTCAGCGTTTCTCCATCAAAAGGTATATGCAAATGTTTTAGTTGCGGTAAAGGAGGTAATGCTGCACACTTTATTATGGAACACGAGCAAATGAGCTATTATGAAGCTCTTAAATATCTTGCAAAGAAATACCATATTGAGATTGCTGAAAGAGAGCTTTCAGATAAAGAAAAAGCGGCAAAGACTACTCGTGAGAGTATGCTTATTGTAAATGAATTTGCAAAAGAGTTTTTCTGCAAAAGTCTAACTGAAACAGAAGAAGGAAGAGCTATTGGTTTGGCATATTTTAAGGAACGTGGTTTCAGAGAAGATATTATTGCAAAATTCGGACTTGGTTACTCTCCTGAAAAACGTGATGCTTTGGCTGTTGCAGCAGAAAAAGGAGGATACAATAAAGAGTATCTTTTAAAAACAGGTTTGTGTATTGAGAGCCAAGATGGAAAATCTCTTGCCGACAGATTTAGAGGTAGGGTTATTTTCCCCGTCTATTCATTGGCTGGTAAAGTTATTGCCTTTGGTGGTAGAATTTTAAAAACAAACGAAAAAATTGCCAAATATCAGAACTCTCCAGAATCGGAAGTTTATCATAAGAGCAATGTTTTATATGGTATTTACCACGCCAAAGCCGCAATGGTAAAATTGAACAACTGCTTCCTTGTTGAGGGATACACAGATGTTTTATCAATGCATCAGGCCGGCATTGAAAATGTTGTTGCATCTTCGGGAACCTCTCTTACTAACGGGCAAATAAGACAAATACACCGTTTTACAGAAAATATTACCGTTTTATATGATGGTGATGCAGCAGGTATTAAAGCCTCATTGAGAGGTATTGATATGTTATTGGAAGAGGGAATGAAAGTTAAAGTTGTGCTTCTCCCTGATGGCGACGACCCTGACTCTTTTGCTAAAAAACATAGTGCATCGGAGTTTGCTGAGTATATAAAGAGTAATGAAAAAGACTTTATCACTTTTAAAACAAATCTTCTTATAAAGGATACCGGAGATGATCCTCAAAAAAGAGCAAACCTTATAAGTGATATTGTTCAATCTATATCGGTTATCCCTGATGAAATTACACGTTCGGTATATGTAAAAGAGTGTAGCCGAATTATGGAAGTTAGAGAGGATGTTTTACTTAAAGCTGTTGCTACTGAACGCATCAAGAAGGCAGAAGCAGGTCCTTCATCAATAAACATGCCTCAAGAGAGTGCTCCAATAAGTGCAAAAGACGAACATATATCGTCCTCTCCTACTCCTATTGGCGTAGAGTCTTCGCGAAAATCTATTATAGAGGTTTACGAAAAGAAACTTATCCGTTTTATTATCAAATATGGCTTAACTCCAATGTTTGATTCGGAAGGAAACGTTACCGATATATTATCATTTATTGTGAATGAATTAAGTAATGATGGCATTGAGTTCTCTACCGAGATTTATGCTCAAATGATTAATGAGGCTCTGGAACATAAAGCTACTTGGATTGATAATTTTATCAATACAGAGATGTCGGAAAACGGAGATAAGAGAGGTATAATAACTTTTGAATGTATTGAAGCTCGCACCGAAGCTGAAAGAATCAGCTATTGGATTAAATATATTGATGATATTAATCAGCCTATAACAAAACACTTCTTAAATCACCGAGATGAAGTTATAAGTAAAATTGCTGTTGATTTAATTAGTGAGAAATACAGATTAAGTAAAAAACAGACCATCAAAAGCGATGAGGAACGTGCGGTTTCTCTTGCTCGTCGTATGATTACAGAACTTAAAGATGCTATCGTTGGTGAGCATATAAAAACTCTTAACTCTGCTCTTAAAGAGGCCTTCAAAAATAAAGACAACGAAAAGGTTATGTTGCTCCTTAAAGAGCTTAATAACTACAATGCTATTAAAGTTCAACTTGCAAAAGAGTTGGGCGAAAGAGTATTGAATTGCTAAATATTTTCCTCCCTAAAATCTCTCTATTTTGGAGTGGTGAAATTTTATTTTTCCTC
>JAZONU010000290.1:0-4128 GCA_045654605.1 Candidatus Caccoplasma sp.
CCGACTTATATTAATCAATTTTTTAATCATTCATTGATATTAGTAGTTCTTCATTTGAATATGTTTTTTGCATACGGTCTTTTATAAACTCCATAGCCTCTATAGATGTCATATCTGATAAGTAGTTACGCAACACCCACATTCTTCTTAGAGTATCGTCATCTAATAACAAATCATCGCGACGTGTTGATGATGCTATTATATCAACAGCAGGGAATATGCGTTTATTTGACAATTTACGATCAAGTTGCAACTCCATATTTCCGGTTCCTTTAAACTCCTCAAAAATTACATCATCCATTTTTGAACCTGTCTCTGTCAATGCTGTTGCTATTATTGTTAGACTTCCTCCATTTTCAATATTACGAGCTGCTCCGAAAAAGCGTTTTGGTTTATGAAGAGCATTTGCATCAACTCCTCCCGAAAGAACTTTTCCTGACGCAGGAGATACAGTATTATATGCTCTTGCCAAACGAGTGATAGAATCAAGCAATATAACAACGTCATGACCACACTCTACCATGCGTTTTGCCTTCTCTAACACAATGCTTGCCACCTTAACATGGCGTTCTGCGGGTTCGTCAAAGGTAGAAGATATTACCTCAGCCTTTACACTTCGTGCCATATCTGTTACCTCCTCAGGGCGTTCGTCTATCAAAAGTATTATCATATATACTTCGGGGTGGTTTGCAGATATAGCATTGGCTATATCTTTAAGCAACATTGTTTTTCCGGTTTTAGGTTGGGCAACAATTAATCCACGTTGTCCTTTACCTATTGGGGAGAACATATCCACTACCCTTGCTGATATATCGTTTCCGTTGGGTGATGTAAGATTGAATTTTTCATCAGGGAATAGAGGTGTTAAATGGTCGAATGATATTCTATCTCTAACATACTCCGGTGTTCGTCCATTAATCATATCAACCTTTGTCAAAGGGAAATATTTTTCACCTTCTTTGGGAGGACGTATAGGACCCTCCACAACATCTCCTGTCTTTAATCCAAATAGTTTTATTTGTGATTGCGATACATATACATCATCTGGAGATGACAAATAGTTATAATCCGACGAACGTAAGAATCCATAACCATCGGGCATTATCTCTAACACTCCCGAACCGATTATGATATCATCAAATTCAAATACTTTTTCTTGTACTTCAGGAGTTTCGTTTGTTTGTTGCGATGATGATTCTGATTGTTCTGCAAGCTCTACTACTCGTTTTTTTACAGGGGTAGTCTGTTGTTGAGCTTGTTTATTTCTTGGCACAAAGCGTTGGTGTTCGCTATGTGGAAAAAATGTTTGAAGTTTTGTTGATTCGGTCTTTTGTTTTACATCTTTTTTTGAATTATCAACTACTGTCTCTTCGTTATTTGCAGTTTTATTCTCTGAGGCACTATCATTTTTGGCTATGCTCTTTCTTCCGCGTTTTGAGTTATTCTTAACTTCAGCAACGATTTCTGATTCTTGTAATGTTTTTACAGGACTATTTTTTTGTTGCTCGTTTTGAATAGCTACATCTTCTTTTACTTTTGCTTTCTCTTCCAATACTACCTCTTTAGCTTCTTCTGCCTTTTGTTTTGTTTTTCGACTTACCATTCTCTTTGGTTGAGGTTGTACTGTTGGCTTATTATCGTTTTTATCAGATGCAGCTACACTCTTTTTTGTTTCTCGTGTTTTTGTCGATTTTGTTTCTCGCTTAGGAGATGTTGCCGCTACTTCAGCTTGTTGATCTAAAATCTTATAGACTAATTCATCTTTTGTAAACGATGGTATTTTAGAAATACCCATACTCTTAGCGATAGACTGTAAATCCTCTAATGTTTTTGCAGTCAGTTCTGAAATGTTGTACATGAAAATAATAGTATATTTAAGGTTTTTACCTTAATGTGGCATTTTGACAGATTACTGTCTTTTATATTTATACTGGATTTATTTTTAAGAATTGATGTTATACTCATCAAAAAATTGTTCTGAACTTAACGGATAATATCTAAATTCAAACAATTTTCAAAAGTTTTCTAACATATTGCGTACTTATGTACGTCTAATTTATGACAAAGATAATTATTTTTTTATAAATAAACAACTCTATTGGCTTTTTGTTCTAACTCATCTTAAGCGTTACTATATTTCTAACTCCAACCCATCGTAAGCAAAATATACATTTTCAGGTAGTTGTTTTGATACTTCATCGTGTAATCCCATTTGATGACTCATATGTATTAAATACGCTTTTCGAGGAGATACTTTTTGTATCACATCAAGTGCATCGTTCAGTGTTTGATGCGATATATGCTCGGTATGACGTAGTGCATTAATTATCAATACATCAAGGGATTTTAATTTATCAAGTTCTGCATCAGATATTGTAAGCATATCTGTTATATATGCAACATTGCCTATCCTGTAACCAAATATTGGTAAATTGTAATGCATTACCCTGATAGGCTCTATCTTGTTATTGCAGACACTAAATAGTTTATTATCAATATTGTGTATATCAAATGTTGCCACTCCAGGATATCTATTAGTTCCAAAACAATATGGAAACATCCTCTTTATTGAATCTTCGACATATTGTTCGGCATATATGGGCATTGATTTATTCCCCGTAAAGGAACGAAGTTCATCCAACCCAGAGATATGGTCATAGTGATGATGTGTTAATAACACAGCATCTAAATGTTTTACCTTATATCGCAACATCTGTTGTCGGAAATCAGGGCCACAATCAATTAATATATTTACATTGTCTATTTTTAATAACAACGAAGTACGCAAACGCTTATCCTTGGGATTAGAAGATTGGCAAACCTCACAATCACATCCTATTTGAGGAATTCCAGTAGATGTTCCTGTTCCTAAAAATAATATTTTCATACTTTTGTTTATCCTATTTTTGTTCAAGATAGAATTATCTTAATATATGTAGTTGACCTCGGGATTTATTTCAACTCCATATTTATCAAATACCGAGTTCTTAATTTGAGATGCAAGTTCTATAACATCAGAAGGAGTGGCATTATTCTCATTTATCAATACTAAACATTGTTTTGGATATACTGCAGCCCCTCCTACTCTTTTACCATGCCATCCAGCATTATCTATTAACCATGCAGCAGACAATTTTATTCTGTCTTCGGTTAATGGATACGAAACTATATTTGGATATTCCTCTTTTAACTTATTAAATAGATTAACATCTACTACAGGATTTATAAAGAAACTTCCAGCACTCCCAATCTCCTTAGGGTCTGGTAATTTTTGGCTACGGATATCTATTATTGATTTTCTTACATTTTGTAATGTTATATCGCTATCTACAACTTTTTTTAGGTTTCCGTATTCTAAATTGTAGTTTGGAGTTTTATTCAACTTATATTCAACATAAGTAATTATATATTCCCCTTTTAGTTGAGTTTTAAATATACTGCTTCGATATCCATATCTACACTCATCTTTTGTAAAAACTCGTTCAGCTCCTGTTTCCACCTCAATAGCATATACTCTCTCTATCACATCTTTTGCTTCAACTCCGTATGCTCCTACATTTTGTACAGCTGATGCTCCTACCTCTCCAGGTATATACGATAAATTTTCTACTCCATACCACTCTTTTGATACTGCGTATTCAACAAAATCATCCCATACTACTCCTGCACCAACTTTAACCATTACAAAATCATCTTGTTCAGTTGCAACAATATTGTTAATTCGTGAATGTAATATTACTCCAGAATAGTCATTGGCAAATAGTAAATTACTTCCTCCTCCTATATGAAATATTTTATTTCCTTTAATTAATGGAGATATTAGCAAAGAAGATAGATCTTCTACTGTATCATACTCTACAAAATATCGCGTAGATATATCCATCCCAAATGTATGGTATGGCTTCAATGATATATTCTCTTTTATGGTTATCATCTCTTATTTTACATTAATCTAAATTTAATCAACAGACCATCTTTAAATTCTAAATATGAGCCTGATTTATACATCCATCTCTCTCTTAATCCTGAATACTCTGGTATTTGAGACACTTCATCAGGTAATCCCAATGAAATTTGACATTCATTTTTAGTCATTCCCAATTCTACCTTCGACTGAATTATCAACTC
>JAZONU010000291.1:0-2196 GCA_045654605.1 Candidatus Caccoplasma sp.
TTGTTCTAACTCCCAATTTTTTAGCAGTAAGGCATGATAATATATTTGTATCAGAATTATCACTTAATGCAATAAATGCATCAATATTTTTAATTCCTTCTTCTATTAGTAATTCTGTCTCTCTTGCATCGCCATGAACGATATATGCATTTGGTAGCTTTTCTGCTAACTTTATACTCTTATCATAATCTTGCTCAATTATTTTCATTGAGATAGTATCAGGGAGTATTCGTGCAAGTTGTATGGCAATTCTGCTACCACCTAAGATAATTATGCTATCTACTGTAATATCACGTTTACCTGTTATGTCTCTGATATCATTCAGGTGTTCAGGTGTTGTGGTGAAATATACGATGTCATTTATCAAAATTTCATCATTACCTCTCGGGATAATAATATCGTCTTTTCTCTTAATTGCCGATACATGATAAAAATTATGTTCCTTTGTTAAATCCCAAAGTTTACTATTTGCAATTGAAGAGTTCTCTCTAATTTTTGTACTTACCAAAATAAGTTTGCCATTACACAAGCTAAACCATTTTCTTGCCCAAGTTATTTTTAGAGCATTAAGAATCTCTTCTGCAGCAAGCATTTCCGGATAAATGAGTTCATCAACACCCATATCTTTGAAGAATGCTCTGTTTTCAGGGAGCATATACTCATAGTTGTCTATTCTGGCAACAGTCTTTTGAGCTCCTAATTTTGATGCCAACATACATGCTGTTATATTCTTGTCATCAGATGGGGTAACAGCAATGAACAAATCGGCTTTACCTGCCTCTGCACTTTTTAATGCGTTAAATGAAGACGGATCTCCGACAACAGTCATTAAGTTGTAATTGGCATCAATCCATTGCAACTTTTCAACTTTTGTGTCTAAAAGAATAATATCTTGTTTCTCTTTTGAGAGCATCTTTGCCAAGTGTGTACCCACTTCTCCAGCTCCGGCAATAACTATCTTCATATATGAACTATCTTAAATTACCAATTACCAACAATGGCTTCGTATATGCCATCGCTATCCATTTTATGTATATTATATAGTTTTGAAGGTTTGCCATGAGTAATAAACTTATCAGGGACTCCTATCATTTTTATTTTACAGTTGTAGCCATTTTTAGAGAAAAATTCTGATACAGCACTACCGAAACCTCCATTTATAGTACCATCCTCAATGGTAATTATTTTGCTGTATTTTTTTGCTACAGATGTTAAAATTTTAGTATCAATAGGCTTTACAAAAATCATATCATATAAAGCAACATCAATGCCATCAGACTTTGCTCTTTCTATTGCCTCCATTGCAGCATTTCCAATAGTACCAATACTTAAAATGGCTATATCTTTACCTTTGCAAATTTCTCTACCTTTTCCTATCTCTAATAATTGAGGCTTGCATTTCCAATCGGGAAGATTGCCACAGCCTCTTGGATATCTGATTGAGAACGGACCACTATTTGTATTTGCTGCAGTAAACATTAAATGTCTTAGATAGTGCTCATTCATAGGTGCAGATATTATCATATTGGGTATGCATCGTAAATATGCAATATCTAAATTTCCGTGGTGAGTAGCACCATCTTCTCCAACAATGCCGGCCCTATCTATACAGAATACGACAGGAAGATTTTGTATAGCAACATCGTGAATGATTTCATCGAATGCTCGTTGAAGAAATGATGAATATATATTACAGAAAGGTTTTAATCCCTCTTTTGCCAGACCTCCTGAGAAAGTAACAGCATGTTCTTCTGCAATACCAACGTCAAAAAATCTATTAGGAAATTTATCTTTCATTAAGTTCATTGAACAACCAGAAGGCATAGCTGGAGTAATACCAATAATCTTTTCATTTTCTTTTGCTAACTCAACTAATGTCTCTCCAAACACAACTTGAAATTTAGCCATACTGCTATTGCTAATCTCTCTCTCTCCGGTATTGACATTAAATTTACCTGGAGCATGCCATGTGGTTACATCTTTTTCAGCGGGTAAATAACCTTTGCCTTTTATTGTTTTAAGATGTAACAATTTTGGACCCTTTAGATCCTTAATATCCGAAAGCACCTTTATTATACTTTTTGTGTCATGTCCATCTATAGGTCCAAAGTATCTTATATTTAAGCCTTCAAAAATATTTTGTTGTCTGGAAATTAAAGATTTGATACTATTCGCAAATCTCGTAAATATACCTTT
>JAZONU010000292.1:0-2557 GCA_045654605.1 Candidatus Caccoplasma sp.
TCAGTAATAATTTTTATAGTAATTATTTTTAATCGTATCTCAGATTCGAGCGGAAAGAAAGTGAAAATTTTGGGAGAAGAATTAGGAGTAATGCCTTCGATTGAAGAGCTTTTAAATCCGAAAGATAAATTTGCTTCTGAAATATATTCTGCAGATATGAAGATTCTCGGTAATTTTCACGCGGAGAAAAATAATCGTGTATATGCCGATTATCAAGACATATCGCCATATCTTATAAAAGCTCTTATAGCAACCGAAGATGTTCGTTTTTATGAACATTCAGGAATAGATGTAAGAGCATTAGGACGTGCCGTAATTAAAGGTATATTTGGAGGCGGAACAGCAGGAGGAGGAAGTACAATAACACAACAATTAGCAAAACAGCTGTATTCTCCTCCAACCGACAGTAAAATAAAACGTCTTTTACAGAAGCTGGTAGAGTGGGTTATTGCACAAAAATTGGAGAAGTTTTATACAAAAGAAGAGATTATAAAGATGTATCTCAATAAATTCGATTTTATGTATAATGCTGTGGGAGTGCAATCTGCCTCGAAGGTCTATTTTAATACAACCCCCGATAAGTTAAAGATAGAAGAGGCGGCAACACTTGTTGGAATGTTGAAAAATCCAGCACTATATAACCCCCTCCGAAGAAAAGAAAAAACTCAAGAACGACGAAATGTCGTGTTGTCGCAAATGGAGAAGGCTGGATTTATAACAAAGGCAGAGTGTGATTCAATATCAAAAATCCCATTAAAACTGACCTATACAAAAGTTGATCACAGTGATGGATTAGCCCCATATTTTAGAGAACATTTACGTTTGGTGATGACAGCTCAAGAACCAATTCGTGCAAATTATCCCTATTCTTGGCAACGTCAACAGTTTGTAGATGACTCAATAGCATGGGCAACAAATCCACTATATGGTTGGTGTAATAAAAATACCAAACCTGATGGAACAAAATATAACATCTATACCGATGGACTAAAGATATATACAACTATCGATTCTCGAATGCAAAAATATGCAGAGGAGGCGGTAGATGAACACATAAATGGATACTTGCAACCCGAATTTTATAAAGAGTTGAAAGGACGAAAAAATTCCCCTTTCTCAAAAGAGGTAACCGATAAAGATGCAAAAAATAAATTAGAACGTAGCAAGAAGGATAGTGATAGATATAGGAGAATGAAGAGTGCCGGAAAAACTGAGCAAGAGATAGACCTGGCATTTAAAACTCCTTGCGATATGAGAGTATATACCCTAAAAGGAGTGGTAGATACCGTTATGTCGCCAATGGACTCAATACGTCATTACAAATCTTTCCTACGTACAGGATTTATGGTGATGAACTCTAAAAACGGACACGTAAAAGCATACGTGGGAGGTCCTAATTTCCACCATTTCAAGTACGATATGGCATCAGTAGGACGTCGTCAAGTAGGATCAACAATAAAACCATTCTTGTACACATTAGCAATGGAGGAGGGATTTACTCCATGTGATTTAGCACCTAATGAGCAACCATATATAGTTGACAAATATACAGGAGAGGTATGGGCTCCTCGTAACTCTGGTAGTGAGAGGGTAGGAGAAATGGTAACATTAAAATGGGCATTAACCAAATCTAACAACTGGATTTCAGCTTGGTTAATGCAACAACTTTCACCAGAAGGATTGGCAACCCTTATACACTCTTTTGGTGTAAAAAATTATATCGATCCGGTAGTGGCACTATGTTTAGGTCCTGCAGAGGTGTCAGTGGAGGAGATGGTAACTGCATATACAGCCTTCTCTAATGGAGGAGTAAGAGTTGACCCCATGTATGTAACTCGTATTGAGGATAGTTTTGGTAACGTAATAGCAACATTCACTCCAAATGTGACAGAGGTTATAAGCCAACAAGCATATTATAAAATGTTGGATATACTTAAAAACGTAGTAAATGAAGGAACCGGAACAGGAATTAGGTATAAATATGGTTTAACAGCCCCAATGGGAGGAAAAACCGGAACAACAAATAATAATGCAGATGGATGGTTTATGGCATTTACACCAGAACTTGCAGCAGGAGTGTGGGTTGGAGGAGAAGATCCCTCTATTCACTTTGATCGTATGGCGGTTGGTCAGGGAGCATCAATGGCACTACCTATATACGGACTCTTTATGAAGAAGGTATATGCTGACAAAACTTTAGGATATTCACAAGATACAGATTTTGTAATTCCAGAAGAGTATGAAAATGTATGTTCCGAAGGAGATTTTGAAAAACATTCAACAGACATAACCATTGAAGAAGAGGTTAGAAAGACCGAAGGTGTAATGGAGGGAATGTTCGATTAAGGGAAGTTAATAAGAAGAAAATATGTCGAACAAATTTTATTGAACACAAGATGCTCGTTAAACCCACGATTAAGTGCATTCTTAGGTAGTAAAATTAGCCCCTCTCCTGATAGAGAGGGGCTATTTATATAGGACTAATTAGACTAATAGGTCTAATTTGACTAATTAAGAAACTTTCGTTTCTTGATTTTGCTCACGCTCGGTAATACTC
>JAZONU010000293.1:0-2050 GCA_045654605.1 Candidatus Caccoplasma sp.
CTTAAAAATATAAGATTTTTATAAGAAAAGTGCTAATTTAGACGTGTTTTAAATAATATTATTATGGAAAAATCTGTAAAAGAGCGTATTATTGCGTTTTTACAATATAAAAATATAAGTAAAAATGCTTTTGAAGTAGCCTGTAATATGTCTAAAAGGTATGTGAGTAATATTAAAGGAGTACCAGGATCAAGAATAATTAAGAATATAAATGAAGCATTTCCAGAACTAAATACTACATGGTTGTTGACAGGTGAGGGAGAAATGTTGATTGATTATAGTGAAAAATCATCTATTGATGACTTTGAAGAATCTCGTGCACCTATTTTGCCAACTACTGTGGCAGGAACTCCTAATATTGATATTCTTGAATATGTTCAAAACAATATGCAAGATGTAGAACGTTCTCGTATTATTGTTATAGATACACCAATAGATTTCTGGCATATAATAAGAGATGATGCTCTTGCTCCCACATTTAGGGTTGGAGATAAGGTTGCTTTGTTAGCATACGAAAAAGGAGAGGAGAGTCCGGTCCCTGGCAAAATATATGCAGTAGATACAAAAATTTATGGTTTGATTATTCGTAGATTAATACCTTGTAGAAATGGGGGGTATCTTGCAAAATCTTTGAATGAGGAGAAATATCCAGAATTTCATCTTGAAGATGAAGATATAATAAGAATATTCAGAATTGTTTATTTGGGAAGAAGTATAATCTAAATTATATTTTTAAGAATTGTATCTGGGAATATGCATATTGTCTTTGATGACAGACATTTTTTTGTGTTAGGCGAGTTTAATTAATATGTTCGATTAAATCTGATACAAATAAATGATATTGAATAATAATCTTGAGTTATTTACAATATTAAACCAAAAGAGCTTTCTTCGGGAAAGCTCTTTTGGTATCTATATACATATTTCTAACAACTAAAAACTAACAAAGCTGCGATTAAGCAAATACAATACCAAACTTGTTAGAGTATTGTTGAGCGAGAGCAGGTTCGAGGAACTTGTTTCTCTGCTAAAAAACTAACAACTACCCCGAAGGGGCGGCGAAGCCGACAACTAACAACTATTTCAATCCTCTTGCCTTATATATAATATCTTTAGCGTTATTGATTTGTTGTAATTTTCTCTCGGCAGCCTTTTTAACATCCTCGCCCAAAGTAGCAACGCGGTCGGGGTGGTGTTTTAAAGCCAATTTCTTGTATGCCTTTTTTATCTCTTCATCAGTAGCAGAAGGTTCAATTTCAAGAACCTTATAAGCCTCTTCAAGAGTGTTGCCTCCAAGATTTAACATCGATTCAACCTCCTTAGTTGATAAGCCCATCGATATAGCAACCTCCTTTAAAGCCTCTATCTCTGCAGAGCAAACGCTACCATCGCTTTTTGCAATGTGAGCAAGAAAGTTAAGCAGTTGAAGACGTTCCTCATAACTCATATGCTGTTTAATTTGCATACCACACTCATAGATAGTATTCTTAAAAGCCGAAGGATTTTGAGCATCCATCTGTTTGCGTTGTTCAAAAAGGTTAAGAAGAATATCGTTACCTTGTACGGCAGCTTCATTTCCAAAGTTTGTGCGGAGGAATCTGCGAACAAACTCCATTTCGCTATGCATCACCTTTCCGTCAGCCTTAATAATATACGAACTCATTACAAGTAACGAGAACATAAAGCTATTTCGTTGCCCATACCCTGCATTATTATATGCCTGTCCGCCCGAAACACCTTTTTTATCATCAATATCAAACAGAGAACCTATTGCAAATCCAGCCAAAGCTCCCAAAGGTCCGCCAGCCATAAATCCGGCAATACCGCCAATCCATTTACCAAATCCCATATCCTTAATTAATATTTATCGTAAACATAAAAACTACCTCATTACTGCATAAGGTGATACACTTTAAAAGTTAACACAAAGGTAATGTAAAATAAAGAAGGTAGCAACAAATCTCAAACAAAAGCATCGAAAGTTAAAGAATAGGACCTCTATGTTATAGCCATTAACAGATAAAAAATATAACGTAGCCATTGTTCCAGA